>JAJPHA010000042.1 GCA_021325475.1 Rhodanobacteraceae bacterium
CGACGATCCACCTGATCGACGCCAGCCTGTACGTGTTCCGCGCCTGGCACTCGATGCCGGCGGAATTCCACGACGTCGATGGCGCGCCGGTCAATGCGGTCTACGGCTACACCCGATTCCTCTGCGATTTTCTCGAGCGCGCCCGGCCGACGCACGCGGCGGTGGCGTTCGATGAATCATTGACCACCTCGTTCCGCAACGACCTGTTCCCGGCCTACAAGGCCAACCGCGAGTTGCCGCCGGCGGAGCTCGTCGCCCAGTTCGACTACTGCAAGCGCCTGACCGCGGCGTTCGGCCTCAGCGTGCTGCGTCACGCGCACTACGAAGCGGATGATCTGATCGGCAGCGTCGCCGTGCGGCTGCGGCCGCAGGGATTCCGCGCCGTGATCGTGTCCGCCGACAAGGATTTCGGCCAGGTGCTCGCGGCCGACGACGAGCAGTGGGACTTCGGCCGCAACGAGCGCTGGGACGCCGCCGGCGTGCGCCAGCGCCTCGGCGTGCGGCCGGAGCAGGTCGCCGATTTCCTCGCCCTGACCGGCGATGCGGTGGACAACATCCCCGGCGTGCCCGGCATCGGCGCGAAGACCGCCGCGGCGCTGCTCGGCCATTTCGGCAGCCTGGAGGCGCTGCTCGCGCGGCTCGAGGAAGTGCCGTACCTGCGTCTGCGCGGCGCGGCGCAGGCTTACGCGCGGCTCAAGCAATACCGCGAACAGGCGCGGCTGTCGCGCCGGCTCGCCGCGATCGCGTTCGACGCGCCGGTGCCGGACGCGGCCGAGGCGCTGCGCTGGGCGGCGCCGGACTTCGCCGAGCTCGGGACCTTGCTCGATCGGCTGCGGTTCGGCCCGCTGACGCGTGCGCGCTGCCGCGCGCTCGCACCTTAGTGCTTCTCCTCGCCCTTCTCCTCGCCCTTCCCTTCGCCCGCCTTGGCGCCGGGCGCCTTGTTGCCGATCGCGCCCGGCTTGCCCGGCGCGACCGGCATCACGCCGCGGCCGACACCGCTCTGGCCCCAGGCGAAACGCAGATTGCTGCGGAACACCCGGGTCGGCTGCAGCGCGGTGGCGTCGGTCAGCACGCCGTGGGCGTCGTACAGGTCGTCCTGGCGATTGGCGAAAAAGTATAATTTGTCGCCCGCCACGGCACCGCGACCGAGCGCGGCGAACGCCGGTTGCGCGACGTCCAGCGGCATGGCGCCTTCCACGCTGCGCCCGTCGGCGGAAAGCTTCAAGCGCATCACGCGCTTCGGCACCATGCCGTCCTCGACGACGACGAGATGGCCGTCGTACCAGTGCATGTCGACGATGCCGCCGAGCACGAGCTGCTCGCGGTTGTACGCGAGCTCGAACGCCGCGGTTTTGGCCAGATCGAAACCGAAGATGCCGAGCGCGAAATCGGCCAGATACAGCGTGCGGCCGTCGCCGGACAAGGCGAGTGCGCTGATGCCGGTCAGCTTCGGGTTGCTCAGGATCGGCACGAGCGCGCCGTTGTCGAGCTTGAACACCGTGCGCCGCGCGCCATCGGCGGCGTAGAGCTCGCCCTGCGGGCCGGCGACCAGCGCGGACAGCGCCTGCGCGCCGCCCGGCACGGCGTAGCTGTGCCGCAGCTTGCCGCTCGCCAGCTCGTATTCGAACAGCGCGCTCTTGCCGGCATTGTCGGCGTTGAAGCCGTTGAACAGCGGCGTGCTGCTGCTGGCGACGTACAGCCGGTCGTGCGCCGCGTCCACCGCCAGCGCGTCGGTCTGCCAGGGCCCCTTGGCGGCGTCGGCGGCGAGGAAATCGGCGAGCTTGCCGGTCTCGTCGGCAAGACGCACACCGCCCTCGCGCCGGCTGCCGACCAGCCAGCGGCCGCGCTTGCCGTCCCAGGCGAGGCTGTCGAACAGATGATCGCCCCGCGGCAGCTCGAAGGCAGGCTTGCCCTCGCCGAACGGCTTGGCGTTGACTTCCAGATTGGCGACGATGTAATCCCACACCTTGGTGCCGTGGATCGGCTCGAAACGCGGATCCTTGGCGATGTCGTAGCCGAAGCCCTGCATTTGCATGCGCATCAGCGTGTCGTAGGCGCGGGTCTTGTCGTCGATCCGGGCATAGGCCATGGCGAGTTGCAGCTTCAGGTCGCCGGAATTGGGCAGCAGCTCGCTGGTGCGCTGGAGCACCCAGATCAGGCGCGGCATATCGTTCTGGGCGCCGTAGATCTGGCCGAGCTTGCTCAGGCCCTCGAGATCGTGCGATTGCTTGATCTGCTCCTCGCTCAGCGCCTCGGCGCGCTGCACCAGCGCGGCCTGCGGCGACGGCGCGGCGGGTTGGTCCTCGGCGAACGCGAGCGTGGCGACGACAAGCAGCAGACCCGCGGGCAGGCAGGATTGGATTTTCATGGGGGAACCGTGATGATGGGAAGCCGTGATGGGACCGCGCCGCGGCGGCGAAGTTCGCTGGCGGCGCTGCGGAAAGGGCGCGAACAATGACCGAAACCGAGACACTTTGCAACGGCCGCTGGCTGCGGCTGGTGCGGCGCGGCCGCTGGGAATACGCCGAACGCACCAACCCCGGCGGCGGCGTGATGATCGTCGCGGTGACGCCCGAGGACCGCGTGCTGTTCGTCGAACAGTGGCGCGAGGCGCTCGGCCGCCGGGCGATCGAGATGCCGGCGGGACTGGTCGGCGACGACGCCGGCCGTGCCGACGAATCCGTCATCGCCGCGGCCGCACGCGAACTCGCCGAGGAAACCGGCTACCGCGCCGGACGCATCGAATTCCTCACCGCCGGGCCGTCCTCGGCGGGCATGAGCAACGAGATCATCACCATCGTGCGCGCCTTCGACCTCCGCCGCGAGCACGCCGGCGGCGGCGACGCCAGCGAGGACATCCGCGTCCACGAAATCCCTCGCGCCGAGGCGGCGCGCTGGCTGCTCGCCAAGGCGCGCGAAGGGTTTGCCGTCGATCCGAAAACGTTCGCGGGGCTCTATTTTCTCGAACACGCGCCGAACGTGGCGCCGGCGGCGTGATGCGGTATGGCGACGAGAACCCGTCGCAAAATCGCAGTAGATTTCGAGATGGGTACTACTGCGCCGCCAACCGCTCGCCGCGCTGCACGCCGGTGAGCTTCGCCTCGCCCGCGGGGACGATGCGATAACTCACGCGCAGCGCGCCGATCGCGGGATGCTCGGGATCGTCGCCGGCGTAAAGCACGCCGTGGAATTCGCGGAAGCTCGCGGCCAGATTCGGCGGCAGGGCGTCGATCCGCACCGGATGATCGACCGCCGCCAGTTCGGCGGCGACGACGTCGGCGTCGACCGCAAACGCGCCGAGCCGCAGCCCGGCCGCGGCGAACCGCGCATCGGCGAACGGGAACGGCGGATTCTCGTGGCCGGCCGGCGCGCGGAACCGGCGGGAATCCACGTGCTCTGCGGACCAGGCCGCAGCGTAGCGGCAGTCGCCGGCGTCGCAGCGTTCGTGCCACTGGTACATCTCGACGTGACGCAGCAGGATCGCCGCCTCCGCGCTCACGCCGAGTTCGGCGTCGCGCGGCGGCCGCGCGTAGGCGAGCCGGCCGCTCAGCCGCACGCGCCGGCCGTCGTTGGCGGCATCGATGCGATCGGCGCCAACCTCGAGCGGCGGCGCCGTGAGGTCGCCCCGGCCGCCGAACCGGGTCGCGGCCAGCCACACGACGGCGCCGGCGACGACCAGCAGCGCGAGTCCGAGCGCGATCGGAACGCGGCGCGTGCGACGGCGTCGCGCCATGCCTCAGGCCGCCAGTGCGACGAGCGCCGGCAGCTCGTCGGCGGTGCCGTAGCGGCCCTGGTCGCCGCGCACCACGCGCGCCAGCGCGCAGCCGACGTCGTGGGTGAAGAACAGGCGCACGCCGCGGGCGAGCTTGTCGTCGAGAAAGGCGCGCTTCTCGTCGATCAGGAGCTCCGGCGCGCGGTCGTAGCCCATCGTCACCGGCAGATGCACCCACGGTCGACCGGGAATGAGGTCGGCGCAGAACACGACGCCGTCGCCCGGGATCACGATCTCGGCCAGCATCAGACCCGGCGTGTGCCCGTCGCTGAACGAAAAACGTACACTTTTTCCCAAAGTGGAGGAATGCTCATTATCCACAAGTTCCAGCCGTCCGGATCGTTCGAGCAGTTCCGGCAGCTCCGGGATGAACGAGGCGCGGTCGCGCGGATGCGGCTGGCGTGCGCGCGCGAACGCGCGTCGGCCGACGAGGTAGCGAGCGTTCGGGAACAGCAGGCGCGGCGGCTGGCCCGGCGCCCACGCCGCGAGCAGGCCGCCGGCGTGGTCGAAATGCAGATGCGACAGCACGACGACGTCGATGTCCTCGTGCGCGAAGCCGGCCGCCGCCAACGAGTCGAGCAGGACGTGACGATCCTCGACCACGCCGTAGCGCTCGCGCAGCTTCGGCTCGAAGAACGCGCCGATGCCGGTCTCGAACAGCACGGTCCGGCCGTCGAGATCGTCGGCGAGCAGCGCGCGGCAGGCGAGCGCGACGCGGTTCTGCTCGTCCGCGGGCAGCCACTTCTGCCACATCGCCTTCGGCACGTTGCCGAACATGGCGCCGCCGTCCAACTTTTGCGAATTGCCGAGGATTGACCACAGACGCATGTGCGAGGCTCGATGGTGCGAGCCCGCATTATCCCACAGTCGGCCGGCTACGCCTTGAAGCGCCCGGCGTCGACATCGTGCAAAAAGGTGATCAAGTGGCGGAAGTACACCGCTTGATCGTCCCACATGCTGAAATGACTGCCGTTCGGACAATAGCCGTAGCGTCCGCGCGCAACGAGCTTGGCGATTTTTTCCATTTCCGCAGGATTCATCTCGTCGTAGCGCGCGCCGATCGTCAGCGTCGGCACTTTGATCTTCGGCAAATCGTCCCAGCGTTCCCAGTCCTTCAAGTTCCCCGTGACCTGGGTTTCGTTCGGGCCCTGCATCGTGTTGTAGACCACCTGCGCCTTCGCATCCTCGAAATGATTGAAGCAGCGCTGCACCGGTTCCGGCCACGGATCGAGCCGGCAAATGTGTACTTTGTAAAAATGTTCCATCAACGCGTCCTGGTATTCCGGAGCATCGAATTTCCCTTCGCTTTCATATTTGCGAACGGTGCTGCGCACGTCCGCCGGCAGTTCGTCGACCAGCGCGTTGACGTACTTCAGGTAGGCCTGAATGCCCGCCGTCATGTCGCACAGCACTAGCCCCTTGAGATGCTGCTGGTATTTCAGCGCGTAGTCGATGGCGAGCATGCTGCCCCAAGAATGACCGAGCAGATAGAAGTCGTCGAGCCCAAGTCCTTTGCGGACCTGTTCGACTTCTTCGACGAAACGCGGCAGCGACCAAAGCGACTTGTCGTCGGGCTGATCCGAATACACCGAACTGAGTTGGTCGTAGTAGTAGAACTCGACACCGGCTTCAGGCAGGAAATCTTCGAAGCATTCGAAATATTCGTGCGTACAACCGGGGCCGCCGTGGAGCGTCAGCAACTTGATGCGCCCCCTGCCGAGGCGCTTGGTCCACACGTGATACTTGCCGTCGACCTCGATCATGCGCGCGCCGCCGGTCTTGACAGCCGCCGGAGACGGCTTGGGCGGCGCGGTGGCTGACGCGGCGGCCACGCCGCGCCGTAGCGGAAGATTTGCCGCAAGCAAAGCCAGTGCGGTCCTGGACAGGAAACGGCGGCGCGACGATGAATTCACGATGTTTTCCCCGAACAAACTGCGAGCCTGCCAAGGCTACCCGACGAGGTCGTGGAGAAACCGTGTAGACGCTATTTCACCACCCCGCTGCCGCTCGCGCCGCGCGGGTCGGAGGCGGCGTGGAGTTCGCCGGTCTTGCGGTTCCAGCTCACCATGTTCATGAAGCCCCAGGTGCGCTCGCCGGCGTTGACCACATAGCCCATCTTCTCGAGCGCCCGGGTTTCCTCCGCCGTGAAGGCGTGCGGCTCGGTCGAGATCACATCGGGCAGGTACTGGTGGTGGAAGCGCGGCCTGGCGACGATCGCCTGCGGCAGCTCGCCGTCGATGAAGGCGAGGATGCCTTCGAGCACCATGGTGATGATGCGGCTGCCGCCGGGCGTGCCGAGCACGCCGACACGATCGGCGCCGATGACGAACGTCGGCGTCATCGACGACAGCGGCCGGTGCCCCGGTTTCGGCGCATTGGCGTCGTTGCCGACCAGACCGAACGCGTTCGGCGTGCCGGCCTGCAGCGCGAAATCGTCCATCTCGTTGTTCAGCAGAAAACCGGTGCCGGCCACCACCATGCCGTTGCCGAACGGCAGGTTCACGGTCTGGGTGGCCGAGACCAGGTTGCCGTCGGCGTCGATGATCGAGAAGTGCGTGGTGTGCACGCTTTCGTGCGGCGCCGCGCCCGGTTTGCGGTAATCCGGCAGACTGGCGCTCGGCGTCGCCCGGTCCGGCCGGATGAAGGTGCGCAGCTTGGCGGCATAGGCGGCGCTGGTCAGACGCGCGATCGGCATGGCGACGTAGTCCGGATCGCCCAGGTATTCGGCGCGATCGCGGTAGGCCAGGCGCATGGCCTCGACGACGAGGTGCAGGCGATGCGCGGCATCGACCTTCGCCAGATCGTAGCCGCCGAGCACGTTCAGCATTTCCGCGAGCAGGACGCCACCGGACGAGGGCGGCGCGGCGGTGACGATGCGCCAGCCGCGATAATCGAACGCCAGCGGCGCGCGTTCCTTCACCCGGTAGCCGGCGAGGTCCGCGAGCGACCAGTGGCCGCCGGCGGCGTTGACGCCGGCGACCAGCGTCTGCGCCAGCTCGCCTTGATAGAAACCCTCCTCGCCCTGCGCCGCGATCCGCTCCAGCGTGCGCGCGAGGTCGGGACTGCGCAATGTCCAGCCGGGCTTCGGCACCTCGCCGTGATCGAGCAGCAGCGCGGCCGCGGCCGGATAGCGGCGGATCACCTCGGCGCGGTGCGCCAGTTCGCCGAGGAAACGCGCATCCGGCTGGAACCCCTCACGGGCGATGCGGATCGCCGGCGCGAGCGAGGTCGCGAGCGGCAGCCGGCCGTAGTGGCGCGCAAGCCAGACCAGGCCGGCCGGCTCGCCCGGGATCGCCGCGGCGAGCGGGCCGTTCCACGACTTGTCCTGGTCGAGCTTGCCGTTCGCGTCGAGATACTGGCGGGCATCCACCGCCGCCGGCGCGGTCTCGCGCGCATCGACCATGACCTCTTTGCCGTCGGCGGCGCGATGCAGCAGGAACAGGCCGCCGCCGCCGATGCCGGAACTCTGCGGCTCGACCACCGCCAGCGTCGCCGCCACCGCCACCGCCGCGTCGAAGGCGTTGCCGCCGGCCGCGAGCGCCTCGAACCCGGCCTGGGTCGCCAGGGTGTGGGCGCTGGCGATCGCGGCCCGGCCGGGCCGCTCCGGCGCGGCGGCGCATGGCCGGCATGCCGGCACCAGCAGCAGCGCGAGCGTTGCGACAAATGCGACAAAGTGGTTTTTGCTCACTTTTTCTCCTCGCGCAGCGAATCGAACTTCGCCAGCAGTTGCGCCGGCGTCTCGGCGTGCGCCGGATCGACGATGATGCATTCCACCGGACACACCTCCACACACTGCGGCGTGTCGTAGTGGCCCACGCATTCGGTGCAGCGCTCCGGCGCGATCTCGTAGATCGCCGCGCCGGGCGCGATCGCCCGGTTCGGGCAGACCGGCTCGCAGACGTCGCAGTTGACGCACGCGTCGGTGATCTTCAACGCCATCGGCCGGGCGCACGCTCCGCGACGATCGGCGCGACCGCCCCCGCCCCGCGGCGGGACGGAGGCACGCGCGCCGGATGCCTCACTTCATCTCGACGAACCGAAACTCGGCGCCGCTCTTGGCCACCGTTTCCTTGACCCGGTCCTGATCGGCGGCGGCGCCGACGAACAGCACCACCACGCCCTTGAACGAACCTTCGCGCGCGTCCTTGAACGCGTCGATGATCAGGTCCGCGGTCGCCTTCGAGTCGGGGCCGCCGAACGCCATCATGTTGCCCGGCAGCACGCCGCGCGCCACCGTGTTGGCGACGTTCTCGGCCTGGTTCTTGCGCTGATCCTGGATCTCCTGGCTGTCGCCGGCCGGCACGAAGTACATGAACGGCGTGTTGGTCTTGACGCCCTGCATGTTGTTCATCACCACCCGGCCGAGGTAGTTCTTCCACGCCGCGGTGTCGGCGGTATTGGTCGGCATCGGCACCGGCTTGCGCGCCTCCGCCGCCGCGGCCTCGGCGGCCGCCTTCTGTTTTTCCTCCTCGCTCGGACCGCAGGCCGACAGCGTCAGGGCGGCGAACGCCGCGAACGAGATCACACGTAGCCACTGGTTCATGATGTCACCCTCTGTGGTTTGAATTCTGCCAGCGCGTGCGCAACGCCTGCTGCACGGCCGGATGGACGAAACCGGACACGTCGCCGCCGAGCCGCGCGATCTCGCGCACCAGCGAGGAGGAGATGAAACTGTACTGCTCCGCCGGCGTCAGGAACAGCGTCTCGGCATCGGGAATCAGATGCCGGTTCATGCTGGCGAGCTGGAACTCGTACTCGAAATCGGACACCGCGCGCAGGCCGCGCAGGATCACGCCGGCGCCGACCTCGCGGACGAAATCCGCGAGCAGCGAGGAAAAACCGCGCACCTCCACGTTCGCCACGCCGGCCAGCGCCGTGCGCGCCAGCGCGATGCGCGCATCCAGATGGAAACTCGGCCCCTTGCCCGCGCTCTCGGCGATGCCGACGACGAGTCGATCGAACAGCGGCGCCGCGCGGCTGACCAGATCGGTGTGGCCGTTGGTGATCGGATCGAACGTGCCGGGATACACCGCCACACGCGCGCGACTCGAGGGGCTGCTCGGGGACTGGGGCATGGCCGAGAGGACGACGGGGGACGAGCTAAGAGCTTACCCCAGCACGATACAGCGCGAAACGCACCGCGCCGGCGCGCGCCTCGCGGTGCAGGGTCCAGCGCGCCGGCAGCGACGGTGCCTGGTCCGCGGGCGATTCGACGTAGACCACGGCGCCGGGGCGAAGGTGCGCGCCCGTCTCCAATGCCGCGGCCGCGCGCGTCCAGGCATCGGCGGCGAACGGCGGATCGAGGAACACGAGGTCGTAGCGCCCGTCGCTCCGCGCGAGAAATGCGAGCGCATCGTCCGGATAGACCTCAGCCTGCTGCTTGAGCCGGGCCAGGTTGGCACGCAGATGCGCGGCGAGACGTGCATCCGCCTCGACGAAATCCACCGCCGCCGCACCGCGCGACAGCGCCTCGATGCCGAGCGCGCCGGTGCCGGCGTAGAGATCGAGACAGCGCGCGCCGACGATCACCGGCGCGAGCCAGTTGAACAGCGTCTCGCGCACCCGGTCGGGCGTGGGACGCAGGCCCGGCACCTCCGGCACCGCGAGCCGCGAGCCGCGCAGCGTGCCGCCGATGATGCGCACGCGCCCCGGCGCCGCGCCCGCGCGCCGATGGCGGTTTCGTCGTGAGGCCGGTGGTAGCATGTGCGCATTGTCCTTCAGACCGGACTGGCATGCTCGGCATCTGGAAAAAGAAGCGGGACTCGGGACTCGGCACTCGGGACTCGAAGAGCGAGGCGCAGGACACCGGCGCCCCTCAGCCCTCCGCCCTCGGCCCTCAGCCCTCGTCCGGCGGCCCTCCGCCCTCCGCGCCGGCCAAGCGCTCCTGGCGCGAGCGCCTGGCGGGCAGTTTCCTCAATCGCGACATCCGCGATCTGTTCCGTCGTCATCCACAGCTCGACGATGCCCTGCTGGACGAACTCGAATCCGTGCTGCTGCGGGCTGACGTCGGCGTCGCCGCGACCACGGCGCTGATCGAGGACCTGCGCCGGCGCGCCGGCAAGCGCGAGTTCGCCGACGCCGATGCGCTGCTCGCGGCGCTGCGCGCCGATCTCGTCGCGCTGCTCGCGCCGGTGGCGCGGCCGTTGCGGATCGATCCGGCGGCGCGGCCGTTCGTGATCCTGATGGTCGGCGTCAACGGCGTGGGCAAGACCACGACCATCGGCAAGCTCGCGCGACGCTTCCGCGATGCCGGCCACAAGGTTCTGCTCGCCGCCGGCGACACCTTCCGCGCCGCCGCGGTCGAACAGCTCGAGACCTGGGGCGAGCGCAACGGCGTCGCGGTCGTCGCCCAGGGCGCCGGCGCCGACGCCGCGAGCGTGATCTTCGACGCGCTGCAAGCGGCGCGCGCGCGCGGCATGGACCTGCTGATCGCCGACACCGCCGGCCGCCTGCACACCCAGGCCGGCCTGATGGACGAACTCGCCAAGATCCGCCGCGTGCTCGGCAAGCTCGACGCCGCCGCGCCGCACGAGGTGCTGCTGGTGATCGACGGCACCACCGGCCAGAACGCGCTCAGCCAGACGCGCCAGTTCCACGCCGCGATCGGGGTCAGCGGTCTCGTCGTCACCAAGCTCGACGGCACCGCCAAGGGCGGCGTGGTGTTCGCGCTGGCCAGGGAATTCGGCTTGCCGATCCGCTACGTCGGGCTCGGCGAGAGCGCCGAGGATCTGCGCGAATTCGATGCGGCGGCGTTCGTCGATGGGTTGCTGCCGGAGACCCTAGGTGACTAGCACCCATCTCAAGATCTGCTGCGCTCGACGTCCCGGCCTTGCGCCGATCGCGGCATGAGCGACACGTTCGCGTCGCGCCTGCTGCGCTGGTTCGATGCGCACGGCCGCCACGACCTGCCCTGGCAGCATCCGCGCACGCCCTACCGCGTCTGGCTCGCCGAGATCATGCTGCAACAGACCCGCGTGACGACGGCGATTCCCTACTTCCACCGCTTCGTCGCGCGCTTCCCGACCCTGCCGGCGCTGGCGCGGGCGCCGCTCGACGACGTGCTGGCGCTGTGGTCCGGTCTCGGCTACTACCAGCGCGCGCGCCACCTGCACCGCGCCGCGCAACAGTGCGTTGCGGAACACGGCGGCGCGCTGCCGCGCGACTTCGCCGCGCTCGCCGCCCTGCCCGGCATCGGCCGCTCCACCGCCGGCGCGATCCTGGCGCAGGCGCACGGCCTGCGCTTCGCGATCCTCGACGGCAACGTCAAGCGCGTGCTCGCGCGCTACCACGCCGTGCGCGGCTGGCCCGGCACCGCGGCGGTCGAGGCGAAATTGTGGAAATTTGCAGAATGTCACACGCCGCGCCGGCGCCTGGCCGACTACACCCAGGCGATCATGGATCTCGGCGCCGGCGTGTGCACGCGCGCGCGGCCGCAGTGCCCGGCCTGCCCGCTGGCGCGCGATTGCGCGGCGTACCGTCGCGGTCTGGTCGCGCGCCTGCCCGCGCGCAAACCAGCGCGCGCGCTGCCGCGGCGCCACACGCTGATGCTGTTGCTGCGCGATGGCGCAGGCCGCGTGCTGCTCGAACGCCGTCCGCCGACCGGCGTCTGGGCGGGGCTGTGGAGTCTGCCGGAAGCAGGCGACCTCGTCGCCGCACGCCGTCTCGCCGCGCGACGCTTCGGCATCGCCCGGCTCGCGAGCGAACCGCGACCGCTGCCCGCGTTCCGCCACGCCTTCAGCCATTTCCGTCTGGACGTCACGCCGCTCGCGTTCGATCATGCGCAGCCGCGCCGCGTCGGCGACACCGGCGCGCAACGCTGGCTCGCACCGCGCGACGCCGCCCGGCTCGGCCTGCCCGCGCCGGTGCGCAAGCTCTTGCAAAGTCTGCCGGAGGCTCGTTGATGTCCCGCACCGTGTTCTGCGCCAAACTCAAACGCGAAGCCGAGGGACTGCCGTTCGCGCCCTACCCGGGCGAACTCGGCCGTCGCATCTATGCGGAAATCTCACGCGAGGCGTGGGCGCAGTGGCTGGCGCTGCAGACCATGCTGATCAACGAACACCGCCTCTCGCCGCTCGAACCGGCGGCGCGCCGATTCCTCGAAGGCGAGATGGAGAAATTCCTGTTCGGCGGAGGCGCCGCGCCGCCGGCGGGCTACGTGCCGCCGGCCGGTTGAGCTTGTCGTCGCCCGCTCAGGACGTTGCAGCCGGCGCGGGCTCCCGGTTCTCGTGCCGCAGCGCCCGGTAATCGATCGGCCGGATCTCGATGATCTGGCAATGTTGCGCGTCGAAATCCACGTAATCGAAGCCGCGCGTCACCTTGTGCTGCATCTGCGAGGTGACGCGGATCGTGTTCGCGTACTCGAGATGCGCGCAGGGCTGCGACAGCTTGAGCAGATACACCTTGTTCACCGCAGCCCACACCGCGACATGTTCCGGCCCGAGCCCCTGCCACTGGTACAGCTCCCACATGGCGAAACTCTCCACCGGGGCGCCGGCGTATTTCTGGAAGCGCGCGAGGTTCTGCAACTGCGTCTCGTGCGTATCGGCGCGAACCGGCGTCGCGGCAACGGCCGCGAGGAACAACGCAAAGAGGCTGAGCCGGGGCATCACGATCCCTCCGATCGACCATCGCCGTATACTAGTACGATGCTCGGCGCGACAACGTCGCAGCGGCCGCGGCTTGACGGGCCCCGGCCGAGCCGGTCTAATACGCGGCCCCGCGAGCGCGTCCGGTCCTGGCCAGGTAGCTCAGTTGGTAGAGCAGGGGACTGAAAATCCCCATGTCGGCGGTTCGATTCCGTCCCTGGCCACCACTATTCAGCGCCCAACCGTTCTCGGTTGGGCGTTTTCCTTTGCGGGTTCCGCACACCACGCGGGCTTCCCTGCCGTTCTGCGTGTGCCAGCCGTGCCGGGCATGGGCGGCATGACCTGCCCAGTTCGCCCCTGTTCCGCCCTATCTTCTCTCGAAATCTGCGCCAACTTGCTTGCCGTGGCACACACACGCGGCCTTGTGCGACCGTGATTTGCGCGCGTGCCGCAACCACTGGTTGTCTGCCGAGCATGGATGACCAGTGCATCAGGCAAACACAGAATTCCGCTCAGCGACCCGTCAGGGGGTATCGCCTTCGGTGACCCCGGAAGCCTCGATCACATTGGGATGCCCGGCCGGATGGAGCCGCGGCTCGAAGGCGTTGTGGACGATGAGGCCTATCGCCGCGCCCACCAGCTCGGCCAGCATGAAGCCGGGGGCGCTGGCAGGTGCGATGCCCGCGAAGCTGTCGCTGAACATGCGGCCAACGACAGCGGCTGGATTGGCAAACGAGGTGGATGCGGTGAACCAGTAGGCCGCGCCGATATAGCTGGCGACCATTGCAGCCGCGCGGCCCGCTGGCGCGCGCAGGATCACCATCACCAGCCCTGCGGTCGCAACGGTCTCCGCGATCCACTGACCGGTACCCGTGCGCATCTTGGTGGAGAACTGCAGGACGGCCAAGTCGAACATGGCGTGCGCCAGCCATGCACCGAGGATTGCGCCGAACAGCTGCGCGGCGATGTACGGGAGCAACGCAGTCCTCGGCAACTCGCCGCGCCACGCCATCACGGCACTCACCGCCGGATTGAAGTGCGCGCCGCTGATCGGCCCGAACACTTCGATCAGAATGTACAAGCCGCCGACCGTGGCCAGCGTGTTGGCGAGCAGTGCGATGGCACCGTTGCCGCCAGCCAGGCGTTCGGCCATGATGCCCGAGCCGATCACCACGGCTAGCAGCAGCGCGGTGCCGAGCGCTTCGCCGGCGAGCTTACGAGGTAGGTCCATCATCAGCTCTTCGAGATATCGGCCAGCGCCTGCTGGAGATCTGGCTTGCTCATCGCCTCCAGCGGCAGTTGCAGCAGCTGCAGCATGCGGTAGCCGATGGCCTGGCGGGTCAGTTCGAACGCGCGACGCTTGCCGTCGTCGCCGCCCTCGGCGTTCGACGGGTCGGGGTAGCCCCAGTGCACCTTGACCGGCTGCCCCTTTGTGCCACCAAAGAACACCGGGCACTGTTCGGCGGCAGCGCTGTCGCAGACCGTGATGACGATGGACAGCGGTGGCGCGTCGTCGCCACTGAACTCGTCCCAGCTCTTGCTCCGATAGCCGGTGGTGTCCACGCCGGCGTCGTGCAGCGTCTCCAGCGCAAGAGGATTGATGCGGCCGCTGGGTGCACTGCCGGCGCTATATGCCCGCACGTCCTTGCCGAGCTTCTTGGCCCAGTGGTTGAGCATGCCTTCGCTGAGCACGCTGCGTGCGGAATTGTGGGTGCAGAGGATAAGAACGTTGATCGTCATCGCTGTTGTCGTTTCGTCATTGCTGGCCGATGTCGCGCACGGCGTTTTGCAGCGACATCCGGTCGAGGGAATCATGAGGCAGCGCAAGCAGGAGATCGATGCGGCGCTTGAGCAGGTAGCTCGCGTCGAGGAACGCCTTGCGCTTGGCATCGTCACTGCCTTCCACGGCAGCGGGGTCAGGCATGCCCCAGTGCGCCGTGACCGGTTGGCCCGGCCAGACCGGGCACACCTCGCCGGCGGCTTTGTCGCAGACGGTGAAGACGAAGTCCAATGCGGGCGCCTCTGGCGTCGCGAACTCTTCCCAGCCTTTACTGCGGTATCCGGTGGTTGGCAGTCCGAGCTTTGCCAGGGCATGCAAGGTAAAGGGATTTACCTCACCTTTTGGGGTGCTGCCGGCCGAGTAGGCGCGAATCCGACCGCGCCCCATTTGGTTCATCAGAGCCTCGGCCAGGATCGACCGGGCCGAGTTGCCGGTGCAGACGAACAGAACGGTGTAGATGCGATCAGTCATGGCCAACCTCAGCAGCAGGAGGACGAGGACCTGACAGCGATGCCGACCGGCTTGCCACGGGTCGTCGGCGCGCAGCACGCACTGGTGGTCTCGCCCTGTGGCGCCTTCTCGCTGAAGACCGGGATGCTGGCCAACGTGTGGAAATGCTCCCAAGCAAGACCTTGCGGATCGGTGACCCAGTGCTTCTCGCTCTGGGCATAGCAGCAGGTGGTCTCGCCCTCGTCGAGCAGGGCCATGTCGGCAGCCTGGGCGCGGGCCTTCAGCTCTGCAAGCTCCTCGGTGCTGTCGGTTTGGAAGCCGAGATGGTCGACGCCCGGTTTGCCGCCGCGCGTCGAGATCGCGAAGTTGATCCTCGGGTCGTCGAGCATCCATTTCGCGTAGTCGCTCTCCAGCCGGGTGGGCTCGGCAGCGAACAGCCTGGAGTAGAAGGCCACGCTCTGGGCGAGGTCCTCGACGTGGACATGAACGTGGAAGCGTTTCATTGTGATCCCTTTTTCAGCAGTTGCAGGAGGTAGCGGCTTCGGTGAGGCAGGCCTCGCTCTGGCAGCAGTTCTCGGTGAGGTAGCCCAGCAGCGCGTTCATGTGCTCGAACGCCGCCCGATAGACCAAGTGCCGCCCCTGACGCTCCTGCGTCACCAAGCCGGCGTTCATCAGCTCCTTGAGATGGAAGGACAGCGTTGCAGACGGGATACCCGATGCCTCGGCCATCACGCCAGGCGTCATGCCTTGCGAGCCGGCGACCACCAGCGTCCGGAAAATTCGGAGGCGATGGCCCTGGGCGAGCGCGGCAAGGGAGCGGATAACATGGTTCTCTTCCATGTTTCCATTCTAATGGAAACATCTAATTTTTTCTACCGGGTCGTCAAACGAGTGCGACGGCGAGCCGGTGGCCTGCGCCGTCCCCGGTCACTACGGCACTGGACTTCCTCGGCCAGTGCGAGCCAGCGCGGCATTCGCGCCCGCCGCGCACGGCATCGAATACAGCCCTGCGCGCCTCTGCGTGACCACGAGCGCGCCGTAGGCCGCGTGCTGTGCCGCAGGCTCCGGCTTGCCCTTGTCCTTCGCCTTGATCTTGAACAGGTCGCTGGGTTTGGCGCTGTCCAGCCCGGCGCGCGGCATGATCCTATCCGCCGTCGTGGCTTCGCCCTTGAACGACCACAGCGCCTCGAACACCTTGGCCTGACCGTCGGTGAACTGGATCGGCGCGCTGCTGATGTCCGGCAGCGTCGCCCACTTGAAGTCCGCCGAGAACGGCCCGTTCACCGGTGTGGCCGGATCGGCGACCGTCGGTTGCGCGGACGGTAATGATGTGCCGACGAGTGCGATCCCGCCGCCGTAGAACGTGAAGCGTTCCTCCAGCGCCAGCCATTCCACGCCCGGGCCGAAGGGCGACCCGCGCGTCGTGCGTGGCCTCGGCGTGACCACCCGGATGTCGCCGCCCGCCACGCGCACACGATCCAACAGCGCGGGTTCTTGCAGCACTCGCGTCAGATCGCGGGCCAGCAGCACGGGCGAGCGTCGAGCATCGCCGAGTCGCCACACGCCGTCGCCCAGATCATCGATGCCGTCACGGCTTTCGATACCGAGCGCAAGGCGCATCTTCTGACGCAACCAGTCCTCGTCCAAGGCCAACGCCGCACCATCGCTCGCTTCGACGGCCACTGGCCCGCAGTCCGGGCAACGGCACACGCGCCCGCCGCGACCATCGCCCCAGACCTGCGCCCGATGCTGCTGGCAATGCGGGCAGAGCACGAACGACTGATCCACCGTCGTCGGCTTGACCGCTTTGCCGAGGACGGACAGCGTAGCCACCTCGCGGGGCGGCAGCGTGGTTCGCAGCACGGGCGTACCGCCCGCGAACAGGCGGCAGACCAAGGCCCAGGCATCGTGCGCCGCCATCGATTAGTCCTCGAACGCCGAGGAGGAACTGATCGCGTCGGCTTCCGGCGGAAGCTCCTGCGCGCTCAGGGTCTGGCCCTTCTGCAAGATGCCCACCGAGACCAGATAGCCTTCCAGCTGCGCCTGCATCTTGGCGTCGAACTTGTGCAGGTTCAGACGCCCCTTGCTGGTCACTTCGATGGTGACCACCTTGGCACGCGTGCGGCCCGGCTCGGGCGGATAGTAGAGATTGACCTGCGCCGCCGTCACCGCCCACTGGCCTTCCAGCGGGCCGGGCAGCTTCTCCTTCAGCAGCTCGTGCACCGAGCGTTGCTGGCTGGACTGCATCGCGGTGCATTCGATCTTCAGCGCGGCGTCCGGGCTGAGTAGCGTGAGCGCCTTCAGTTGCACCATCGAGAACCCGTCCTCGAACGCTTCCGGCACGTCGAAGCCGGTGCGCAGCATCGACAGATTCAGCGTCGGCGACTTGATCCGGTGCGCGTTCGCCTTGACGCCCAGCACATGCTCGGCGAAGGCCTCGACCAGCATCTGCTGGTATTTCTGGCCGCCGCGCACCAGCGTGCGCACCACGCCCGTGGACTTGGCGTACTCCAGCACCATGTGGATGTTGGGATTGCCGACGCGGCGCTTCAGGGCCGAACCCTCGAACTCCAGTCGCAGCATGGCCATGTCCTTGACGTGGACGGTGAGCAGGAACACGCCGGGGCTGCGCTCGGCCAGATGCGCCACGCTGCTGTCGCCGCACTGCATCTCGCGCTTGTAGAAGGCCGAGATCGCGTGGCGGAGCGCGGCCAAGTTGGTGTCCGAACCGTTCGGCTGACGCTTCAGGCCCAGATCGTATTGCTGGGTCTGCGGCCCGTGGTGCTCCCAGAAGCTGAAGTCGTAGGCGCGCTCGAACAGCGTCGGGTGGTTGACGTACAGCCAGAACGAGCGATGGATGTCGCTGCGGCACAGCGTCAGGCCCGCCAGTGCGGCACCGTCCGCCACTGCGGCCTCAAACATCGCCTGCTTGCCCGCCGCGTCGCCCAGTTGGACGGCGGCCATGAGGTTGGCGATCATCTGGTCGCGGGCGGCGGTGTCGGGCCACACCTTGACCGCCTCCACCAAGAACTGGCTGGTCTCCGGCGTGTCGTCCCACGCGAACCCGTCGGGCACCGGCAGGCCGTGCGTGGTCAGGAAGTCGCGCAGCGTGGCATCCACCGGCAGCTCGAGCATCACGTCGACAAAGGTTTTCTTCATCTTGTTCGTCCTTTCTGGATCGGCGTCGGAGGTCTGCGACCGATGTACGGGCTGCGCGGGCCAGCGACAGGGTTACTGAACACATATCTCGCGTAAGTAAAGTAACGAGATACAAGCGCAATTCTGAACCGCAGATTTCCGCTTGTCAATCAACGGGGCACATCTAGACCTTTTATGTATCTCGCAGCTATACTGACGGTCTTGATTCATTCACTGGCTTTTTAGCCCTTACAGGAGCATCGCCATGGCTTCGGCGTTTGGAGCGCGCCTGCGGCGCTTGCGCGAGGCGAAAAATTTGACGCTGCAACAGGTCGCCGACGCGGTCGGCTGCACCAAGGCCTACATCTGGGAATTGGAAATGAAGGATGGGCAGCGTCCCACCGCCGAGCGGATTCAGAAGATCGCTCAGGTGCTCGGCGTGACGATGGAGGATGTGATGGGGACGCCCATGCAGCAGGCACCCGAAGCTAGTCCCGAGGACGTGGCTTTCTTCCGCGAGTACGCCGGGATGACGGACGAGGAAAAAGATCGCTACCGCCAGGCGCTCAAGATCATGTTCCCGGACAAGGGCCACGGCGGGGACTGAGAATTGAGCGCAGCGCAGACCCTCACTGGCTCCATTGCCGCCAACACCGTCCAGAAGTGGTTGCGGGCGTGGTACAGCACGGGCATGCCCGACGCCATTGATTTGGAGATCGTTCGGCAGATGCTGCCGAGCACGCCCTACGGCACGGGCGTGCGAGAGATCAAGGCGCCGATGGTGCTCGACGTCGACAGCTGCGAAGGCATGCTGGTGCGCAACCCGAAGGACATCGCCGAGTGGGGCATCTTCTACAACGGCAAGGCAAGCCCTGAACGCCGACGCTTCACCATCGCCCATGAGCTCGGCCACTTCATCCTCCATCGAGGTCAGCAGCAGAGCTTCAACTGCGACAAGGAAAGCGTCTACTCCGGCGTCGACACCATCCGCGCCATCGAACGTGAAGCCGACGACTTCGCCAGCAACCTGCTGATGCCCGGCGACCTGCTGCGCGACTGGATTTCGAGCCAGCGCATCGACCTGCATGTCCTCAGCGCCATCGCCAAGCGGTTTCAGGTTTCGTTCGAGGCGCTGTGTATCCGCTTCATCAAGTTCACCACGCAGCGCGCGATCCTCGTCTATTGGGACAACGGCTACGTGAAGTACGAATGGCGCAGCAGCAGCGCCGTCAAGACGCGGGCGCGCATCCGTCGCAATGGCGATCCGCAGGAACCGTTGCCGGGCACGCTGGCCGCCGATGCCAACGTCGATCAGGAGTGGGACGGCACGGAGATGTCCGCCGCGATCTGGTGCCCGGAGGAGGCACAGCACATGAAGCTGCGCGAGTTCAAGCACAGCTACGGCGCGCGTGATCGCATCCTCACGCTGCTACTGCTCGAAAGCGCAGAGCCGCGATCATGGGATCGATCATGGCAGGACGGCGAGAGTTTCGATAGCTTTGACCAGTTCGTCTCGAATGGCCAGTTACCGGTTCGCTGAGCACATCGGTGAGCGTGTTCAGTTCTTTCGACACTCGGCGCTGATCGATCACCCTGCGCAGCAGGACAACTGCTTCACGTCCTTGGCGAAGGTCTGCGCGGCGAGCTTCAAGCCCTCGACCATCGTCAGGTAGGGGAACAACTGGTCGGCCAGTTCCTGCGCCGTCATGCGAGCCCGGATCGCCAGCGCCGCCGTCTGGATCAGTTCGCCGGCTTCCGGGGCCACCGCCTGCACGCCGATCAGCCGGTGGCTGCCTTCCTCGATGACCAATTTGATGAAGCCGCGCGTGTCGAAGTTGGCGAGCGCGCGCGGCACGTTGTCCAGCGGGAGCGTGCGGCTGTCGGTCTCGATGCCGGCGTGGTGCGCCTCCTGCTCTGAGAGCCCCACGGTGGCGACCTGCGGATCGGTGAACACCACCGTCGGCATGGCGGTCAGGTCCAGCGTCGCGTCGCCGCCGGTCATGTTGATGGCGGCGCGCGTGCCGGCCGCCGCCGCCACGTAGACGAACTGCGGCTGGTCGGTGCAGTCGCCGCCAGCGTAGATGTCCGGCGCGCTGGTGCGCATGCCGAGGTCGATTGCTATGGCCCCTTGCTTGTTCACCGCTACCCCGGCCGCCTCGACATTGAGACTGCGCGTATTGGGTGTGCGGCCGGTCGCCACTAGCAGCTGGTCGGCGCGCAGTTCTCCTTGGTTTGTAGTCAGCACAAACTCGCCGTCCACGTGCGCGACCTGGCTGGCCTGCGTGTGTTCCAGCACCTCGATGCCCTCGGCGCGGAACGCGGCCGTCACGGCTTCGCCGATGGCCGGGTCTTCGCGGAAAAACAGCGTGCTGCGCGCCAGGATCGTGACCCGGCTGCCGAGCCGCGCAAACGCTTGCGCCAACTCGACGGCCACCACCGAGGAACCGATCACGGCTAGGCGTGCGGGAATCGTATCGCTCACCAGCGCCTCGGTTGAAGTCCAGTAAGGCGTGTCCTTGAGGCCGGGGATCGGCGGCACCGCCGCGCTCGCACCGGTGGCGATCAGGCAGCGGTCGAACGCAATCACGCGCTCGCCGCCCTCGTTCAGCCGCACCGTGAGGCTGTGGCCGTCCGTGAAGTGGGCTTCGCCTGCCAGACGCGTGATGGCCGGATTGCCATCCAGGATGCTTTCGTACTTGGCATGGCGCAGCTCATCGACGCGGGCCTGCTGCTGGGTCAGCAGCCGTTCGCGCTGGATCACCGGCGGGATCGCCTGGATACCGCCATCGAACGGGCTTTCGCGGCGCAGGTGGGCGATGTGGGCGGCGCGGATCATGATCTTCGAGGGCACGCAGCCGACGTTGACGCAGGTGCCGCCGATAGTGCCGCGTTCGATCAGCGTCACGCGAGCGCCTTGCTCGACGGCTTTTAGCGCCGCCGCCATCGCGGCCCCGCCGCTGCCGATGACGGCAATATGCAAGCCGCCGTCGTGGCTGGCCTTGTCGCCGCCGCCGACCCAATTGCGCACGCGGTCGAGCAGCCCGCCGCCAGATCTGAGAACAGCCTGCGGCGCGTCCGGCGCATCGGCCAGCGTGGCGCGGTAGCCCAGTCCGGCGACGGCGGCGATCAGCGCGTCGGGCGCGGTGCCGGCCTCGATGGCGAGTTGGGCGCTGCCTTTGGCGTAGGACACCTCGGCCGATTGCACGCCGGGCACGTTTTCCAGCGCTTCCCTGACATGGGCCGCGCAGGAGTCGCAGGTCATGCCGGTGATCTTCAACTGTGTCATGAAGTCGTACCTCTCGATTCGTTGTGGTTCAAGCCAGCCAGCCGTTCTTCACTGGGCATTGGGCGGGCAGCTCGCAGCCATCCGGTCCGCATCGACGGTTGGCCGGAGATACCAGATCCCAGATCGAGACGCCGACCATCAAGGCCAGGCCGGTGTAAACCAGCCGGCCCGTCCACCAGTTGCCGAGTAGCCAGACCGTCCCGGCGAACACGATGGCCGGTCCGATCATGCCGAGCAGGCTGCGATGCCACTGCCGGTGGCGCAGCCACCCGAGTGCGTTCGCCAGGAATGCCAGGCCGGCGAACAGCGGCAGCAACTTAGAGATGAACAGTCCTTCGTACTCCTGGAGGAAGCCCAGGCCGACGGCCGCGCCCAAGCTGGCGAGCGCGGGAAAACAGGCGGCGCAGCCCATCGCCGAGACAACGGCACCGAGCGCCCCAGCCTTGTCGGCGATCCGTGCGATTGGCTTCATGGCATCCCAGAATCAGCGCTTGACGCTGGACGGATAGCCCGCGTCTTCGGTGGCCTTGGTCAGCTTCTGGACGCTGGTCTTGGCGTCGTCGAAGGTGACGACCGCTTCGCGTTTCTCGAAGGTCACATCGACCTGGCTGACGCCCTCGACCTTGGAGAGCGCTTTCTTGACGGTGATCGGGCAAGCGGCGCAGGTCATGCCGGGCACGGCCAGCGTGACGGTTTGGGTAGCTGCCCACACCGGAGCGGTGACAGCGACGAGCGCAAGGGAGGCAAGCAACTTTTTCATGATGAACTCCTGATCAATAGAAGAAAGGCAACACGTAGGGAAAACCGAGCGCGACCACCACGAGTGCGGCCACGATCCAGAAAATCAGCTTGTAGGTGGTACGAACCTGCGGAATCGCGCACACTTCGCCCGGCTTGCAGGCGCGCGCTGGGCGGTAGATGCGCCGCCAGGCGAAGAACATGGCCACTAATGCCGCGCCGATGAAGATCGGACGGTAGGGCTCCAGCGCGGTCAGGTTGCCGATCCAGGCCCCGCTGAAACCGAGCCCGACCAGAACCAGCGGCCCCAGGCAACAGGTCGAAGCGAGGATGGCGGCCAGCCCGCCGGCGGCGAGGGCACCACGCCCGTTTTGCGATTCCGACATAAGGTTCTCCTTTCGATATTTCGCTTGATACGGTAACGTTACTTCCGTAGTTATGTACGGAGTCAAGCGAAATGGAAAACAATCTGGAGAACCTGACCATCGGCGCGTTTGCCAATGCCGCCGGGGTCAATGTCGAGACGATCCGCTTCTATCAGCGCAAGGGCTTGCTGCTCGAACCGGACCGCCCTTACGGCAGCATCCGGCGCTATGGCGGGTCGGACGTGGCGCGGGTGAAATTCGTGAAGTCGGCCCAGCGCCTGGGCTTCAGCCTGGATGAGATCGGTGAACTGCTGAAGCTGGAGGACGGCACCCATTGCAGCGAGGCGGCCGAACTTGCTGCGCTAAGGCTGGCCGACGTGCGCGCCAAGCTGGCCGACCTGGCCCGGATCGAAGCAGCCTTATCCAAGCTGGTCGGTGAGTGCCATGTGCATCAAGGCAATGTGTCGTGTCCGCTGATCGCCGCCCTGCATTGTTGCTAGGTCAGGGAGTTCCCGCACTCAGGTTCTGATGGTTCTCCCGCGCACTCCCGCTAAATCACGTTACGCGAAGTGCCCTCGGTTTTTAGCATGAGCAGCGTTTTCCATCGGAACGCCTGCCATGACAGAACTCGAACCCATCTCCATTTCCCCGCCGTCTGACCGCCCACGGCACGCGCAGCAGGAAATCGCCGACTTGCTGGCCGCTGCGCTACTGCGCCTGCGCGCGCGACCGTCCAGCCACACCACCGAAAACAGCGAGTGCGTTCGCCTTGGCTTCGCCGGCCAACAGCGCGTGAATGCGAACCCCGATAACAACAACGGAGTTCGCCCATGACGGCACACGCACCATCCTCCACTACCTCGGTCGCCGCCCAGGTCGCCGGTCTTCCCCATCTCTCGATGGATGATCTCTGGAAACTGTGGGACGAGCATTTCGACGAGCGGCCCGGCCACCATCATCGCGGCTGGCTGGAGAGCCGACTGGCCTACCGGATTCAGGAGCGCGCCTTCGGCGGCCTGAAACCCTCGCTGCGCAAGAAGCTCGAAGAGGTCGGCGAAACCGGCATCTTGCCCAAGCAACTGCGCGGCGACAGCCAACGCCTGCTGCCCGGCACCATCCTCACGCGCATCTATGACGACGTCGAGCATCGCGTGCTGGTGCGCGGCTCGAACGACTTCGAGTATCAGGGGCAACGCTTCAAGAGCCTGTCCGCGATTGCAGGCCACATCACCGGCAGCCATTGGTCTGGCCCGGTGTTCTTCGGCCTCAAATCGCCCGCGTCGAAGAAGGTGACGGCATGAGTTCGCCGCGCGCCAATCCGATGCCGACGGTCACGCCGAAGAAGCGTTGCGCCGTCTACACCCGCAAATCCACCGACGAAGGGCTGGATCAGGAATACAACAGTCTCGAAGCGCAGCGCGACGCTGGCCTAGCCTTCATCGCCAGTCAGCGACACGAAGGCTGGATCGCCGTCTGCGATGGCTACGACGACGGCGGCTACTCCGGCGGCAACATGGATCGTCCCGCCTTGCGCCGCCTGATGGTCGACATCGAAGCCGGCAAGATCGACACCGTGGTCGTCTACAAAATCGACCGCCTCACGCGCAGCCTGCCGGACTTCGCCAAGCTGGTCGAGGTGTTCGACCGCAACGGCGTGTCCTTCGTCTCCGTCACCCAGCAGTTCAACACCACGACCTCGATGGGGCGGCTGACGCTCAACATCCTGCTGTCCTTCGCCCAGTTCGAGCGCGAAGTGACCGGCGAGCGCATTCGCGACAAGATTGCCGCCAGCAAAGCGAAGGGGATGTGGATGGGCGGCGTACCGCCCCTGGGCTACGACGTGGTCGAGCGCAAGCTCGTCGTCAACGAACGCGAAGCGACGCTGGTGCGCGACATCTTCCGGCGCTACGGCGAGCACGGCTCGGCGGCGCGGCTGGTGCGCGAACTGGACATCGAAGGCCATACCACCAAGGCGTGGGTGACGCAGACCGGGCGGCAGCGTGCCGGCCGCACCATCGACCAGCAGTACCTCTTCACGATGCTGCGCAACCGCATCTACCTCGGCGAAATTTCTCACAACGGCCTTTGGTATCCGGGTCAGCACGAGGCTATCGTCGCCCCGGCGCTGTGGGACGCTGTATATGCCTTCATCGAACGGCGCAAGCAAGCGCCGCGCGAGCACGCCGCCAAGCATCCGGCGCTGCTGGCGGGCCTGCTGTTCGCGCCCGACGGGCAGCGCATGCTGCACTCCTTCGTCAAGAAGAAGAACGGACGGCAGTACCGCTACTACGTCCCGTACCTGCACAAGCGGCGCAATGCGGGCGCGAGCCTGTCGCCCGGTACGCCGGACGTGGGCCATCTACCCGCCGCCGAGATCGAGAACGCGGTGCTCGCGCAAATCCACGCGGCGCTCTCGGCCCCGCAGATGCTGATCGCGGTCTGGCGGGCCTGTCAGCAACGTCCCGCAGGTAGCACGCTCGACGAAGCGCAGGTGGTGGTGGCGATGCAGCGCATCGGCGACGTGTGGGCGCAGCTGTTCCCCGCCGAACAGCAACGGATCACGCGGCTGCTGATCGAGCGGGTGCAACTGCACGGGCACGGGCTGGACATCGTCTGGCGCGAGGACGGCTGGATCGGATTCGGTGCCGACATCGGCGCGCATCCGTTGGTCGAGGAATC
>JAJPHA010000099.1 GCA_021325475.1 Rhodanobacteraceae bacterium
AATCGACGCCTTCGCCGACCACGGTCGAGCCGACCACGCGCGACCACAAGGCACGGCCGTTGGTCCAGATTTTCATTTTTGCCAAAGTATACGAATTCGCGAATTCGCCGCAGAAGAACGCGGTGATCGAGGCCAACACGATGCGCGGCGTCTGGCCGAAGATGTTCTCGTATGCCTCCTGACCGTGCCAGTCCGCGGCCGGCGGCAGCTTCACCACCACCGTGGCCATGATCGAGGCGAACACCAGCGCGGTGAGGCCCGACCAGATCACGCGCCGGGCGCGGGCGTAGCCGTATACCTCGGTGAGAATGTCGCCGAACACGTAGGAGATCGGGAAGAACAGCACACCGGCGCCGAAGGTGAAATCGCCGATCCAGGGCAAACGCACGGTGGCGACCTTGGCCGGCCCGATCAGGTTGGAGCACAGCAGCACGCAGACGAAGGCGCCGAGGATGAAATCGTAGTAGCGGTAGACGCGGGGTTGGGCGGTCATGGTCACGGCGATGGTCGCAAAGGCGCGTAGCATGCCGGCTGCGCGGGCGTTGCGCCAGCCCCGCACGCCGATGGCGGGATGTCCGCGCAGGGCGTAAGGTTCGTGCCGATCGGACGGTCCCTGGTCCGTCGGCGACGAGGATCCCGCCATGCGCATCGCTGTGCTTGCCCTGCTGCTCTGCTTCGCCGCGTCGCTCGGCGCGCAGGAACGCGCCATCGCCTGGCAGGGCAGCGGCGCGGACGGCCGCCGCATCGACTTCGACCCGCAGCACCTGCGGCGTCCGGCGTTGCTGCTGTTCTGGGCGACCTGGTGCCCCTACTGCGAGGCGCTCATGCCGCATTTGCAAAAAGTATACGATGCCGCCGGCCACGACCGCCTCGACGTCTACGCCATCGACATCAAGGACGACGGCGATCCGGTCGCCGCGCTGCGCGAACGCAAACTGGGCTTCACCCTGGTGCGCGACGGCGATCCGATCGCGGCGCGCTATGGCGTGACCGGCACGCCGGGCCTGTTCCTCGTCGATGTGCACGGCGACATCGTCTACCGGCGCCGCGGCGGCGACGCGCCGGAAGCGGTGGCCGCGGCGCTGCGCGAGAAGCTCGGGTTGCCGCCGGCGCGGTGAGATCGCCGGATCGGGACGGCGTCGCGATGGCGGACGCCGTGTCGACGGCTGCGGCACCGCTCACCTTCAATGCGCCACGAACAGCGGCAGGTCGCTGTGCTGGAACAGATGGCGCGTGACCCCGCCGAGCACGAGTTCGGCGATGCGCGAGTGGCCCCAGGCGCCCATCACGATCAGATCGGCCTGCGCCTCGTGCGCCGCGGCGAGGATGGCCGGGCCGACGCCGTTTTTCGGTGCGAACGGCCGCACCTCGGCGCGGATCTCGTGACGGGCGAGATAGGCGTCGAGATCGAGCCGGGGCAGATGGCGCGCGCCCAGGCGTTCCTCGGCCGCGGCGCCGTGCAAGACGACGATCTGCGCGGCGCGCCGCAGCAGCGGCAGCGCGCCGTGGATCGCGCGCATCGCCTCGCGGCTGTGATTCCAGGCGATCAGCACGCGCTCGCCGAGCGTTTCCACCCTGGCCGACTGCGGCACCACCACCACCGGCACGCCCGCGCCGAACACCGTCCGCGACACCGGCCCCCAGCCGGTCGGCGCGTCGGCTTGCAGCAGCGGCCGTTCGGCGACGACGAAGTCGCACCAGCGCGCGACATGGCACAGCGCTTCCACCGGCTCGCCCTGCGCCACCAGCCATTCGCCCGACGCCGCATGCGCGGCGAGCTGGCCCTGCCACCAGTCCTTGCGCGCCAGCGCGTCCCGGTAGAGTTGATCGGCTTCCTGTACCTGGAACACCACGGTTTCCGGCGTGCTGAACGCGACCGCACCCATCGGCGCCACGTACAGACCGTACAGATGGCTTGGCAGACGTCGGGCGAGCACGAAGGCGGCCCGCGCGGCCAGCGATTCGCCGTCGAGATTGCGCACGTGCACGAGGATGTCGAAGGGCGGCATGCGATCGAACCGGTGCGGCAGAGATGATCGGCATGATAGCCGATCGCCGCGCGCTCGCCGCATCCGGCCGGCAGGGCGGAAAGTTCCGCGGCGTGCGCGCGCGTTGTTGTGCGTTCAGCGTCGCTGCGGGAGACTCCAGGCCCCACCAACGTGAGGAAGGAGGTTGACGATGCGCATCAAGTCGCTGGCGGTTCCGGTCATCGGTCTCGTCCTGGCCGCGCTGGCCGCGGGGCCCGCGCGTGCCGCCGAGAAGGTGGACTGCGAACTGCGGTTCTCGCTGACCGGCTGGTCGGCCATCTACAAGCACGCCGAAGGCAACGGCACCATCACCTGCAACAACGGCAAGAGCTTCCGGGTGAATATCGTCGCCGTCGGCGGCGGCCTCACCGTCGGCAAGTACAAGGTCGAGGGTGGCAAGGGCAAGTTCTCCGAGGTGTACGACACCTCCGAGCTGTTCGGCAGCTACGCCCAGGGCGAGGCCAATGCCGGCCTGGTCAAGTCCGGCACCGCGCAGGTGCTGACCAAGGGCAACGTCTCGCTGGCCCTGGCCGGCGCCGGCGAGGGCGTGGATCTCGGCATCTCGTTCGGCAAGTTCACCATCCAGAAGGCCAAGTGATCGGCCGAAACCCAGCTCGGCGCGGCGCCCGGACCGGCGCCGCGCCGTTTCGTCCATGAGCGCGAACCTGGTCACCCACCGCGGCGGCTGCCATTGCGGCCGCGTGCGCTTCGAGGTGGATGCGCCGGCGTGCATCGAGGCCCTGGACTGCAATTGCTCGATCTGCCGCATGACCGGCTTTCTGCACCTGATCGTGCCGGCGGCGCGGTTCCGGCTGCTGGCCGGCGCGGAGCATCTCAGCGAATACACCTTCCACACCGGTGTGGCCCGGCACCGCTTCTGCCGGGTGTGCGGGATCAAGTCGTTCTACGTGCCGCGCTCGAATCCGGACGGCTACGACGTCAACGTGCGCTGCCTCGATCCGGCGACGATCGAGCGCCTCGACATCGTGCCGTTCGACGATGCGGACCGCGCGGCGGCGACCGCCGCCATCGCCCATTTGTCGTGCGACTGAGGCAAGCCGCTGGGGAAGGTCTTTTCAAACTTTCACCTGATAAGCGTCGAACCTCAGTAGGCGATTCCCTTCTCCCACCACAAGAGCAGAGATTCCGCTCAGCCACGCCGGGTCTTGATAACTTTCAAAACAAGGGCTTCCGCTCGGCCTGCGGCCGAGCGGGTCACTTCTTTGCTGGTGCAAAGAAGTAACCAAGAAACACCTCGAAAGCAGAGCCTCCCCCGGAGGACCCGCACGAGTCTTCCGCGAGGGGATGAAGGCTCC
>JAJPHA010000118.1 GCA_021325475.1 Rhodanobacteraceae bacterium
CGGCTGTTGCTAGGCTCGCGCGTCCGGCGCTCGCCAAGCAACCCGGCCCTCGGCTCCTGCCTCGGGCGTTCGCCGTCGTGCCGATGCGTTTCATCGCATCGGCACGACGGCTCACCCACCTTCGTCGTCGAGTTTTTTGTCCATTTCGGCCTTCTGCTGATCCACCGTCTTCTGGACGTCCTTGGCCTTGTTGAGCGCCTTGATGTCGGTGCTGAAGACGTTGGAATTCGGCAGCGGTTGGGCCGGCTGGGCGGCGGCGGTCGGTGGCGGCGGTGGCTCGTCCGCGCTACACGCGGCGAGCGCGCCGAGCAGGCTGGCGAGCAACAGGGTGCGACTGGGCAGGGTCATGGCAGTGTCCGGCAGGAACCAGTACAGTCTGCGCCGGGTTCCCCCGGCACACAAGCGGCGATCGAGTGCCATGACCGCAAATCCGGCCCGTTGGCGACTGGACGGCCAAACCTGTCTCATCACCGGCGCCAGCAAGGGCATCGGCCTCGCCTGCGCGCGCGAGTTCGCCGCGCTCGGCGCGGATGTGCTGATGGTCGCGCGCGACGAGGCGCATCTGGAGCAGGCGCGCGCCGACGTCGCCGAGGAGTTTCCGCAGCGCGAGATTCTCGCCTTCGCCGCCGATGTCGCCGAACGCGAGCAGCGTCTGGAGGTGTTCGACTGGATCGCGGATCTCGACGCGCCGTTGTCTCTGCTCGTCAACAACGTCGGCGCGAACGTGCGCAAGCGCACGCTGGAGTACGAAGAGGCCGAGGTGCGCGCGCTGCTCGAGACCAATCTCATCGCCGCCTTCGAGATGTGTCGCCTTGCCCACCCCAGCTTGCGCGAGCACGCCAACGCGGCGATCGTCAACGTCGGTTCGGTGTCCGGGCTCACCCATGTGCGCACCGGCTCGCCGTACGGCATGAGCAAGGCGGCGCTGACGCAGTTGACGCGCAATCTCGCCTGCGAATGGGCCGCGGACGGGATCCGGGTGAATGCGGTGGCGCCGTGGTACATCCGCACGCAGCGCACCGAGGGTGTGCTCGCCGATCCGGACTATCTCGACGAGGTGCTCGCGCGCACGCCCATGCAGCGCATCGGCGAGCCGGAGGAAGTGGCCGCGGCGGTGGCGTTCCTGTGTCTGCCGGCGGCCGCCTACATCACCGGCGAATGCATCGCCGTCGACGGCGGCTTTCTGCGCTACGGTTTCTAGCGCGGCCTCCGCGGTGGCGCCACGCCGCCGGCGCGGCGCTAAGATGCCGCGCGTGTACTACGACCACTTCGACTCGCCGGTCGGCCGGCTGCTGCTGGTGCTGGACGGACCGGGACTGCGCCACGTGCATTTCGTGCGCGGCCGCCATGCGCTCGCGATCGATCCGACCTGGGAGCGCGGCCCCGGCGCGCTGCACGAGGCGCGCAGCCAGTTGCAGGCGTACTTCGCCGGCCGGCTGCGCGCCTTCGATCTGCCGCTTGCGCCGGCCGGCACCGAGTTCCAGCAGCGCGTGTGGCTGGAGCTGCTGCGCATCCCGTACGGCGCTACCGCGAGCTACGGCGAGATCGCGCGCCGCATCGGCGAGCCGCACGCGGTGCGCGCGGTCGGCGCGGCGAACGCGCAGAATCCGCTGGCGATCGTGATCCCCTGCCATCGCGTGGTCGGCAGCGACGGCGGGCTCACCGGCTACGGCGGCGGACTCGCGGTCAAGCGCTTCCTGCTCGATCACGAACAGCGGCATTCGCCGTTCGCACTGACGCCGTGAGCGGCGTCTCAGCAGCCGTCGAGCTCGTTGCGCAACTGCTCTTCCTGGGGTTTCAGGGTGGCCGCCTCGTCCTTGAACGCGCGCCTGAGCTTCTGCTGCACCTCGACGAACCGCTGCTGCAGCCAGGTGCAGGTCTGCTCCTTGGTCGCCGGCACGCAGCGATCCTGCACGGCGACATAGCCGGCGGCGATGGCGCTCTGCGGCGAGGTGTCGATCGGGATCGGCCGCACGCCGGGCGCCGAGACGCCGACGCCGCCCGGGCCATAGGCCTGGGCCAGGCTCTGCCCGGGAATGCCGAGCACGCCGGCCGGCACCATGCGCGGCGGGGTGGCGCCATCGCGGCTGACGTAGCTGCTGCCGTCCTCGGCGCGGGTGCACAGCCACAGCGCCGGCAGCGGTCCCTGCTGCTGCGGCGGCAACGGCGCGTTCGGCGGCGGCGTGGCGCTGCCGGACTCGGGGTTCTCGCCGCCGCCCTCGCCGCCTTCGCCGCTCGTCGGCGCCGGTGTGGCGGGCGGCGGCGCGACGACGTGGAACCGGGTTTCGGTCTCGCCCGGTGCGCACGGCCGATCCTGGTAGGCGATGCCGCCGTCGGGCGTAGTGCATTTGTATACATCGCCGGCCTGCGCCAGGCCCGCGCCGAACGCGAACGGCAGAAGAACGAGGCGGGCGCGCCGGATCATGCGGGCATTGTAGCGCGCGGTCTTGCCGAAAGCCTGAACGACTGCGAAGCTTCGCCGGCCCGAGGCAACGACGCAGATCCGGCATGATCGATCTCTTCAGCGACACCAAGACCCGCCCGACCGCGGCCATGCGCCAGGCGATGGCGAACGCCGAGGTCGGCGACGAGCGCGCCGGCGAGGACCCGACCGTCAATCGCCTGGTCGCGCGCTGCGCCGAGCTGCTCGGCAAGGAGGCGGCGCTGTACCTGCCGTCGGGGACGATGTGCAACGAGATCGCGCTGGCCGTGCATTGCCGGCCGGGCGAGGAGGTGTTGTGCGACGTCACCGCGCACATCCTCGGCTTCGAAGGCGGCGGTCCGGGCGCGCTCGCCGGCGTCATGATCCAGCCGATCACCGGCACGCGCGGCATCTTCGGTGCCGCAGCGCTCAAGGAGAAGCTCCGCCCGGATCGTCCCTACGCGCCGCGTCAGCGGCTGGTGACGGTGGAGCAGACCGCCAATCTCGGCGGCGGCGCGATCTGGCCGCTCGCGGCGCTGCGCGAAGTGGCCGACACCGCGCACGCGGCCGGCCTCGCCACACACATGGACGGCGCACGTCTGTTCAACGCCTGTGTCGCCAGCGGCATCGAGCCGGCGGACTATGCGCGCGGCTTCGATTCGGTGTGGATCGACTTCGCCAAGGGCCTCGGCGCGCCGGGCGGTGCGGTGCTGGCCGGCACGCGCGACTTCATCGCCGAGGCGCAGCGCTGGCAATTCCGCCTCGGCGGAGCGATGCGCCAGAGCGGCATCATCGCCGCGGCCTGCGCCTACGCGCTCGATCACCACGTCGCGCGGCTGGCCGAGGATCACGCCCACGCGCGGCGGCTCGCCGCAGGCATCGCCGAGCTGGCCGGGCTGCGCATCGATGTCACTGGCGTGGAGACGAATCTGGTCTATTTCGACGTCATCGCGCCCGGCTGGGATGCGGCGAAACTGTGCGCGGCGCTTGCAGCACGTGGCGTGCGCATGGGGCCGATGGGCCCGCGCACGGTGCGCGCGGTGACGCATCTCGACGTCGATCGCGCCGGCATCGACACGGCGCTGGCGGCGCTGCGCGAGGTGCTCGGCGGCTGACTCGGCGCGCGCGTCGGCCAGTGGCGCAGCCGATGTCAGAGCAGGGCGCGGAATTGTTCGACCGTCAGGCCCGCATCGCGCACGATGCCGCCGAGCGTGAAGGCGTTGCTCGGGTCGTTGCGAGGGATGGTGAGAATGCGCACGCCATTGGACATGACGATGTGTTTGCCTTCGCGGACGATGACAAACCCGGCCTTCTCGAGCGCGCGCACCGCGGCGCGATGATTGACGCCCGGGATTTTCGGCGCGTCACACCGTGATCTCGATCTCGCGCACCGGCTCGCCGCGCAATTGCTCGTCGATCGCGGCGAGATATTCGGCGATCGCGAGCTTGATGTTCTCGATCGCCTCGGCTTCGGTAGCGCCCTGCGACCAGCAACCCGGCAGGCCGGGGACCGAGACGGAAAACCCCTCCTCCGATTGGCGCAAGGCGATGCGATAGCGGGTCACGGCCGATGTCGTTTCCGGGAAGATTCGATCGATGATGCGGCCGTGCGGGCGCCGATGCAAGGGCCGCCCGGACCTGCTTCGCGATTCAGTGCACGGCCAGCAGCTCGCGCCGCATCCAGCGCGCGCGCCGGGCGCGGCTGGTGACCGCGGCGACGAGATGGCGCGGCCGGATCGGCTTGGTCAGGTAGTCGTCGCCGCCGATGTGCAGCGCGGCGAAGCGTTTTTCCATGTCGGCGTCGCCGGACAGCAGCACCACCGGCGTGAACGCGGTGCGCGGATGGGCGCGGATCAGCGCCAGCAGTTCGAAGCCCGACAGATTCGGCATGTACAGGTCGGCGAGGATCACGTCGGGGGTGAAGTCGTGCAGCGCGCGCAGCGCCTCCTCGGGCGTGGCGACGGCGCGCGTCTCCATGTGGTTGTGGCGCAGCACCGAGGCGCAGAACAGGCGCATCGATTGATCGTCGTCGACGACGAGCACGCGGTACGGCTCCGAGCGGTCGGCGATCATGCTCGCCAGCCGCGGCACGATGCGCGCGGCGTCGTCCGGCAGCACGAACATGGATTCCGCCGCGCAGCGCATCGCCGCCAGGCGCACGTCGATGTCGTCGCGGTCGCTCAACACGACCAGCGGCACGCGGGCGGCGGCGTCGCGGTGGGCCTCGCCGCGCCGTTCGGTGAGCCAGGCCGCCAGCGCATCGGCGCCGATCACCAGCGCCAGCACCACGCCGGCCTCCAGCGCCTGCTCCACCTCGCGCACGCCATTGCAGGCGGCGAGTTCGTAGCCGAGCGGCGCGAGCCGCGCGCGCAGCAGTTCGCGCTGGGCCACGTCGGCGCCGAGAAAGTGCACCGCCGGCCGCGGCGGCAGCGGCGCGGCGCGTTCCGGCGCGAGCACGGCCACGTCGATGCGCGCGCGGTAGCGTTGCTGGGCGTCGTTGACCGCCTCGGCGAGCGCGCGCAACTGATCGAGCTGCGCCGCGTTCGGCCGCAGCGCGCTGTCGGCGAACGAACTCAGGTACGCGGCGAGACCGAGCACCGCCTCGGCGAGGTCGGCGAGGCCGGAGGCTTGCGCGCGTTCGGCCAGCGCCTCGGCTTCCTCGTACAGCGCTTCGGCCTGGGCACGGTCCCACTGGGTGCCGAGCGCGCGGGCGGCGCGGCCGAGCGCATCGACGCGCAGGCCGAGTTCGGGATCGAGGGCGGCGTTGCTGTTGCTCATCGGCCGACGCGGGTCAGTGCAGGGTCTTGAAGGTTTCCGGATCGAATGCGTCGACCGCGATCACTTCGTTGCGCGCGGCGTCGGCGTCTTGCAGCATTTTATACTCCTCGGCGGTGATCACGCCGGCCGTAAGGCCGAGCTCGTCGAGCATGTAGCCGGGCGCGCGGTCGAGCCGGCCGGCGCGCACCGCGTCGCGCAGCTTGGTTTCCACCGGGATCGCGCGCACCGCCTTGTCCAGCGCCGCTTCGAGCGCGCCCAGGCCGACCTCGTGCGGCGGCGGCACGAAGATGTCCTCGGTGAGATTCAGCCGCGCCTCGCGGTCCTCGAGGATGTCGCGCGCCACCCGCGCGCCGAGCTTGTCCGACGGCGGGCGGAAGCGCGCGCCGAGCGGGAAGATCAGCCAGCCCAGCGCGAATGCGAGCGGACGCAGCGGCAGGTTCTCGAGGATGCCGAGCAGCGCCTCCTGGGTGCGGTACAGGCAGTGTTCCACGCTCCAGCGCACCAGATTGTAGTTCGCCGTGGTCTTGGCTTCGTCGTGGTAGCGCTTGAGCGCGCACGAAGCGAGGTAGAGGTGGGCGAGCGCGTCGGCCAGCCGTCCGGAGAGTTTCTCGCGCCGCTTGAGCGAGCCACCGAGCGTGCCCATGGCGACGTCGGAGAGCACCTCGAACGCGGCGCAGAAGCGCGACAGGTGCTGGTAATAGCGCACCGTGTCCTCGGTCTGCGGCGCGCGGGCGAGACGGCTGCCGCTCAACGCCAAGAGCGGCGCGCGCACCAGGTTGCGCGCCAGCAGATTGACGTGGCCGAACAGCGCGCGGTCGAACTTCGCCAGATCGTTCGCGGCGATGGCGGCGATCTCGTGCTGCACGAACGGGTGGCAGCGGATCGCGCCCTGGCCGTAGATGATCATCGAGCGGGTGAGGATGTTGGCGCCTTCCACGGTGATGCCGATCGGCACCGCGTCCCAGGTGCGCGCCAGGGTGTTGCGCGGACCGCGCTGGATCGCCGCGCCGGCGCGGATGTCCATCGCGTCGATCACCACCGCGCGCATGCCCTCGGTGAGGTAGCACTTGGCGATCGCCGACAGCACCGCCGGCTTCTCGCCGGCATCGAGCGCGCCGCAGGTGACGGTGCGTGTCGCCGTCATCAGATAGGTCTTGCCGGCGATGCGCGCGAGCGGCTCCTCGATGCCCTCGAAGCGGCCGATCGGCGTGTCGAACTGCTCGCGCACCGTGGCGTAGGCGCCGCTGATGCGCGTCATCATCTGCGCGCCGCCGACCGCCAGCGCCGGCAGCGAGATCGAGCGGCCGGCGGCGAGGCACTCCATCAGCATGCGCCAGCCCTGGCCGATGCCGGCGCGGCCGCCGATGATGCAGTCGAGCGGCGCGAACACGTCGCGGCCGACGATCGGGCCGTTCATGAACGGCACGCCCATCGGATCGTGGCGCAGGCCGATCTCGATGCCCGGCAGGTCGCGCGGGATCAGCGCGCAGGAAATGCCGAGATCCTCGGTGTCGCCCAGCAGGTGATCCGGATCCTTGATGCGGAAGGCGAGGCCGATCAGGGTCGCCACCGGCGCCAGCGTGATGTAGCGCTTCTTCCAGTTGAGCGTAAGGCCCAGCACCTCCTTGCCGTCGATCACGCGCTTCTCGACCACGCCAGTGGACTGCGTCGCCGCCGCATCCGAGCCCGCCTCCGGGCCGGTCAGGCCGAAGCAGGGAATCTCCTCGCCGCGCGCCAGCCGCGGCAGGTAATAGCGCTTCTGCTCCTCGGTGCCGTAGTGCAGCAGCAGTTCGCCCGGGCCGAGCGAATTCGGCACCATCACCGTCACCGCGCAGGCGACCGAACGCGACGAGATCCGGGTGACCACGCGCGAGTGCGCGATCGCGGAGAAGCCCAGGCCGCCATATTCCTTCGGGAGGATCATGCCGAAGAAGCGGTTGGTCTTGAGGAACGCCCAGATGCTCGCCGGCAGATCGCGCAATTGCTGGATCTGCCAATCGTCCAGACGCGCGCACAGCTCCGCCACCGGCCCGTCGAGGAACGCCTGTTCCTCCGCGGTCAGCTTCTGCGGCGTGAAGTCGAGCAGCCGTTCCCAGCGCGGCCGGCCGGAGAACAGTTCCGCGTCCCACCACACCGTGCCGGCCTCGAGCGCGATGCGTTCGGTGTCGCCGAGCCGCGGCAGCACCTTCGCCATTGCCTTGAGGGCGAAGCGCGAGACCAGCTGCCGGCGCAGCAGCGGTACGCCGAACACCGCGGCCGACACGATCAGCATCGCGGTGACGGATTCGAACAGCAGCGGCGAGGCGACCCCGGTCAGGCGCCAGCCGAGCAGCCACACGCCGGCGGCGCCGGTCCAGGCGAAGAAGCCGTAGCCGAGGAACAGCAGCGCGCCGAGCAGGATCAGCGCCAGCAGGAAGGTGAGCAGCATCGACGCACCTCGGGTCGGCCACGGTGCGCGTATGATCCGCCGCCGGCCGGGCGTTGTGCAAACGCGCGGGCTATTCGGCCGGCTTCAGTTCCGAGGTGTTCCAGTTGAATTGCAGATACAGCACGCTCGGCGTGCCGGCGGCGTCGAAGCGGACGCGGCAGTCGAAGGCGTCCTTCTTTTCGGTGGACAGGCCCTTGTTCACCGTCACCGTGGAGCTGAGCAGCAGGGTGTCGGCGGATTCGGCCTTGGCGTGACGGGCGAGATCGCCGACGTCGATCGCGAAGTCCTTGCCGGCGAGTCGGTTCGCCATTTCCGCCTTGCACGCCTGCGCCGCGCGATCCTCGCGACCGCCGCCGCAGGCGGCGACCAGCGCGGCGGCGACCAGCAACGACATGGCACGCGAGCGCATGCGACCCTCCTCGAGGCGCCGTCGCGCGTTGTTCTCGGGAGCAGTGCGCGATCGGCGCGGTGGTGGTGACTGTTGAACAAGTATACCAAAATCGTGCCAAGCGCTCAGTAGCGCGGCACCGCGGGGTCGATCTCGCGCGCCCAGGCGTCGATGCCGCCGACGACGTTGTAGACCTCGCCGAAACCGAGCTCGCGGAAGTGCTGGGCGGCGCGTTCGCTGCGGCCGCCGCCGTGGCACAGAAACGCGAGCGGCGTGTCCTTCGGCAGCGCCGCCAGCGCGTCGATGCCTTCGTCCAGGGTGCGGAACGGTTGCGCGAGCGCGGCGAGCGCGCGTTCCTCGGGCGGGCGCACGTCGATCAGGGTGATCGTGCCGGCATCGAGCCGCGCCTTGAGCGCCTGCACCGACAACGGCCGCACCGCCGCCGGCGCGTTCGGGTTGCGCAGCGCGAGGCCGGCGCCCTGCGGCGTCTCCACCCAGTCGATGGCGAGCCCGCGCGCGCGTTGCGCGGTGCCCGGGTCCATGTGGATGGCGATGCCGTTGGCCGCGCTCACGATCGCGCGCTCGTCCCGCGGCGCCAGCGCGAAATGCGCCTGGTAGCGCGCGTCGATCGTCAGATGCAGGCCGAGTCCGGGTTCGGCCTCGGCGAGCGCGGCGCGGATCGCCGCCGCGGCGGCGTCGCTGACGTGGATCTCGGGCGGGGTGTGGTCGGGCGGCGGCAGGCCGAGCACCCGGTGCAATTCTCCACTCGTATACATGGAGCGGACGATGTCGGCGCCGCCGATCAGCTCGCCGCGCACGTACAGTTGCGGAATCGTCGGCCAGTTGCCGTAGCGCTTGATGCCTTCGCGCAGTTCCGGGTCCTCGAGCACGTCGATGCCGAGATACTCCGGCAGGAGTTCGTTCAGCACCTCGGCCGCGGCGGCGGAGAATCCGCAGCGCGGCGCGAAGCGCGTGCCTTTCATGAACAGCACCACCGGATGCCGGCGGAGCAGGGCCTCGATGCGGGCGTGGACGGGATCGGCGGACATGGTCATGCGCGGCGGGAAAGCGGCAAGGATACACCAGCCGCGCGCGGGCACGCGCCGGATCAGCGCGACGTCAGGATCTCGGCCGCCACCGGCAGGATCGCCCGGGTCCAGCGCGCGTACATCGCCGCCGCGGGATGCAGACCGTCGGCCACCAGCAGCGCCGGATCGTCGCCGCCGGCGCGGGACAGGGCGGTCACGTCCACGTAGTGCACGTGCCGTGCGGCGGCGATCTCGGCATTCGCGGCGTTGTAGGCATCGAGCTCGTGCGCGATCCGCGCCCGGTCGCGCCCGCTCTCGCGGCCGAAGCGGGTCACGCCCCAGTCCGGGATCGAGACCACGATCACGCGCTCGGCGCGGCCGCCGGCGAGTGCGATCGCGCGTTCCAGCAGCGCGCCGAATTCGGCGCGGTAGTTGGCGAGGTCGCGGCCGCGGTACTGGTTGTTGACGCCGATCAGCAGCGTGACGAGATCGTACGGCGGCCGGAACGCATGCGCGTCCATCGCCGCGGCGAGCTCGTCGGTGGTCCAGCCGGTGCGCGCGACGATTTCCGGTTCGGCCACGGTGAGCCCGCGCGCGCGCAGCGCCTGCGCGAGCTGCGCCGGCCAGCGCTCCGCCGCGGCCACGCCTTCGCCGATGGTGTAGGAATCGCCGAGGGCGAGGAATCGCGCCGCCTGCGCATCCGTCGCGCCGGCGCTGCCGAGAATGACGCTGCCGAGAAGAAGCAAGGACATGTCCATCGCCAACGCGGAAAATCGCGGCTCGCTTGGGGAGGGTCTGATTGAACTTCCACGCTCGCTCTTTCCCACTCCCGATTCCCGATTTCCGATTTCCGGCCCCTACGCCACCTGCCGCGCCGGATGCCGCGCCGCGGCCAGCCGCGCGAGGCAGCGTTCGATCCGCACACACACCTCGCGCATCTGCTCCGGCGGCGGCAGCAGCGTGGTGCGGAAGTGGTTGCGCGCAGTGAGATTGAAGCCCGAGCCCGGCACGATCAGCACCTGCTCGGTTTCGAGCAGGTCGAGGGCGAACGCGACGTCGTCGAACCCCGGCAGCGCCTCGGCGCGCACCGCCGGGAAGGCGTACAGCGCGCCGCGCGGTGCGATCAGGTGTAAAAATTCGCTTTGTGCACAATGCTCGATCACCGCGCGGCGCGACTCGTGCAGGCGCCCGCCCGGCGCGGTCAGCGGCGCGCTGGTGTCGGGCCCGGTCAGCGCCGGCACGATCGCCCACTGGCCGGGCACGTTCGCGCACAGGCGCAGCGCGCCGAGCAGATCGAGCGCGCGCTCGAGCTCGGCGAGCGCGGCCGGGGCGCCGGACAGGCTGAGCCAGCCCACGCGCCAGCCGCAGGCGCGGTGCATCTTCGACAGGCCGCCGAAGCTCAGCGTCGGTACGTCGCCGGCGAGCGCGGCGAGCGGCACGAACTCGGCGTCGTCGTAGAGGATGCCGTCGTAGATCTCGTCCGCGAGCAGCACCAGCCGGTGGCGTTCGGCGATGCGCACGATCGCGGCCAGCCGCTCGCGCGGGTACACCGCGCCGGTCGGGTTGTTCGGATTGATGATCACGATCGCGCGCGTGCGCGGCGTGATGCGCGCCTCGATCTCGTCCGGATCGGGCAGGTGATCGCTCTCGGCCGGGCATGGGTAGTACACGGCCTGGCCGTCGTTGAGCACCGTGGCCGCGCTCCACAGCGGATAGTCCGGGCTCGGCAGCAGCACCTCGTCGCCGAGGTCGAGCAGCGCGCGCAGGGCGAGATCGATCAATTCGCTCACGCCGTTGCCGATGAACACGCGCGCGGCGTCGGCGTTCTGCGCTCCGCGCGCACGCTGCTGCGCGGCGATCGCCTCGCGCGCGGCGAGCAACCCCTGCTGGTGGCAGTAGGCTTCGCTGCGGCTGACGTTGTCGGCCACCGCGCGACGCAGGTGCTCGGGCACGCCGAAGCCGAACAGGCCGGGGTTGCCGATGTTGAGCTTGACGACCTCGCGGCCTTGCGCCTCGAGTTCCAGCGCGCGACGCACCAGCTCGCCGCGGATTTCGTAGCGCACTTCCTTGAGCCGGGCGCTGGTGCGCACCGGCGGATTCGGCAGCGGTTTCGGCATGGATGCGGGGGCGGAATTCGTTGCTGTGGCGCAGCATGCTAGCGGAATGGGGGGAGAAAACAAGGGTGGGGAGCGGTGAGCGGTGAGCGGTGAGCGGAAAGAGCTGTACAGCCCTC
>JAJPHA010000071.1 GCA_021325475.1 Rhodanobacteraceae bacterium
GCTCTGCTTTCGAGGTGTTTCTTGGTTACTTCTTTGCACCAGCAAAGAAGTGACCCGCTCGGCCCGCGGCCGAGCGGAAGCTTTGCTCATCAAAACAAACCACACGAACAACAGCCGAGCGGAAGCTCTGCTCTCGCGGCGGGAGCAGGGAACCGCCTGCTGAGGTTCGACGCTACCGCCGAAGACAGGGACTTGGGGATCGGAGCGAACCTTCCCTGCCGCATTCAGCGCTTGCGCACCAGCATCACGCCGTCGCCGACGGTGAGCAGCACGCAATCGACGCGCGCATCGGCGTGGATCTTGGCGTTGAGCGCGCGCAGCGCGGCGGTGTCGGCGTCGTGCTCTGCCGGATCGGCGACGCGGCCGGACCAGAGCATGTTGTCGAGCGCGATCAGGCCGCCGGCCCGCAGCAGGCGCAGGCAGGCTTCGTAGTAGGCGTCGTAGTTGGTCTTGTCGGCGTCGATGAAGGCGAAGTCGTATTGCCCCGCGCCGTCCGCCGCGAGCAGGGCGTCGAGCGTCTCCAGCGCCGGGGCGAGACGCAGTTCGATGCGCGCGGCCACGCCGGCTTCGGCCCAGTAGCGGCGCGCCACCGCGGTCCATTCCTCGCTCACGTCGCAGCACACGAGCCGTCCGTCGACCGGCAACGCCGCGGCGACGGCGAGCGCGCTCATGCCGGTGAACGTGCCGATTTCCAGACAGCGGCGGGCGCCGATGCTGCGCACGAGCAGGGCGAGCAACGCCGCCTGGTCGGGGCCGATCTGCATGCCGGCCTGCGGCAGGCGCGCGGTCTCCTCGCGCAGGCGGCGCGCGACGGGGCTTTCGCGGGTCTGCGACCAGACGTAGTCCTCGATGGCGTCGGATGCGACGTAGCGGCGGCTCATGGGATACTCCCCGTGTGCGAGCGGATGGGCGCGAGCCCGGTCTCAGTGCGGTCGGCGGGTGGTTCCCGCATTCCGGAGGTGGATTATGCAACGTCTGCTTTGCGTCTTCGCGACCCTGTGGCTGGCCGCCGCCGTCATCGCCGCGGAACCGGCCGCGCCCGCGGTCGGCCAGCCGGCGCCCGATTTCAAGCTGCAGGACCAGAACGGCCGCTGGCACACGCTGGCCGAGCACCGCGGGCAGTGGGTGGTGCTGTACTTCTATCCCAAGGATTTCACGCCCGGCTGCACCACCGAGGTCTGCACGTTCCGCGATGACGTGCACAAGCTGCGCAAGGCGGGCGCGGAGGTGCTCGGCGTGAGCCTCGACGATGTGAAGTCGCACGCCGAATTCGCGGCGAAGTATCACGTGCCGTTCGCGCTCCTGTCGGACCACGACCAGGTCGCGGCACGCGCCTACGGCGTGCTGACCACGCATCTCGGCCTGACCTATGCACGCCGCGAGACGTTCCTGATCGATCCGGCCGGCCGCATCGCCAAGCACTACGAGAACGTCGATCCGAAGGAAAACTCGGCGCAGGTGCTGGCCGATCTCGAAGCGCTCAAGCCGCGCGGTTCGGGCTGAGCGGCGCGCGTCACACCAGGGACAGATCGAGCGGGCGGGTCTGCGGGAACACCCGCTCGAGCCGCGCGGCGTCGAGTTCCCACAGACGCGCGAACAACCCGCCGAGCACGGCGCGGTAGTTGTTGAGCACCGGGTAATCGCGGTTCTGCAGCAACGTCGCCGCTGTCACCGGCACCTGCGCGCCGGCGATGCGGCCGCCACGCACGCCGCCGCCGAGCACCCAGTACGCCGTGCCGTGGCCGTGGTCGGTGCCCTGGTTGCCGTTCTCGCGGAAGGTGCGGCCGAACTCCGACAACACCACGACGACGGTGTGGTTCCACTCCGCGCCGAGCGCCGCGGCGAACGCCGCCAGGCCCTGGCCGAGATCGTCGAGACGGTTGGCGAGCGCGCCCTCGGCGCCGCCCTGGTTGACGTGGGTATCCCAGCCGCCGACGTCGATGAAGCCGATCCGGTAGCGCTCGCGCATCAGTTCGGCCAGCCCCTGCGCGTGGCGGACGAAGCCGCGGGCGTCGATCGCGCCGCGATTGGCCTGCGCCATCTCGGCGGCGAATTCCTGCGCCACGTCGCGGCGCAGTTCGAGTCCCTCGCGCGCCGCGGCGGCGAGGCGCGAACCCTGGTACATGCCGACGAGCAGCGCGGCCTCGCGTTCGTCGAAGGCCGGCGCGCCGAACGTGCGCAGGGCGAGATTCGGCACGTCGCCGCCGCCGCGCAGGCACAGCGGCAGATTCTCGGTGAACGCGATCGGCGCGGCGCGGCCGCGCAGCACTGCGGCGAGCCGGCCGAGGAAACCCGAGTCGAAACCGCGGCCGCCGGGCGGCAGGCCGCGCTCGATGTCGTCCTGGGTCTCGAAGTGGCTGCGCGACAGGTCCTCGGTGCCGGTGAACGGCACGAAGGCGCATTGGCGCGCGGTATACATCGGACCGAGCGAGCCGCGCAGCGCCGGCGCCAGCGCCCAGTCGCCGTCCAGCCGCAACGCGCCGGTGGCGTTGGCCGAATCGGGTCGCGCCACGGCGATGTGCGGACGCGCTTCGTAGTAGAAATCGCTGGCGTAGGGAATCAGCGTGTTGGTGCAATCGTAGCCGCCGCGCAGGAACACCACGAGCAGGCGCGGCGCGGCCGGCGGTGCGGCGTACAGCCGGCCGCAGGCGCCGGCGGCGGACAGCGCGGCGAGCGAGGCGAGAAAGCGGCGGCGTTGCATGCGTGATCTCCTCGGGTAGCCTTCGGCGGTGTGCGCGCGGATCCGGCTCAGCGATAGTTGAATTCCGGCGAGGCCAGCAGCAGGGTGGTGCGTTCCTGCGGCGAGGCGGCCGCATCGAGCGCCGCGCGCGTGGTCGGCGACAGGTACGGTCGCAGCACGCGCGCGTAGGTCGAGCCGGCCAGCGCCTCCGGATCGACGCTGCGGGCGATCGCGCGCGCGACCGTGAAGCGCGCGGCGAGTTGTCCGGAGCTCGCCCAATCGCGCTCGCCGAGCGGATAGCCGTCCGGCGTCGGATGCCCGAACCACGGCTCGCCGAGCTCATTGAGCCAGCGCAGCGCGGCGTCGATCGGCACCGCCGCGCCGCCGTCGGCCTCGAGCCGCAGCGCCGAGACCACGTAGTGCATCGGGTCCTTGAACTTGCCGCCGAGCGAGGCAGTGAACTCGGGAGCGGTGAACAGCGTGCGCAGCACCGCGCGGATGTCGCCGTCGCTCTGCCGGAACGTGGCCGCCATCGCCTCGATCAGCGCCGGCGGCGGCTCGTCGCCGACGAAGTACTGCGCCAGCCGACGCGAGACGAAGCGCGCACAGGCCGGTTGCCGCACCAGCAGATCGACGGCCTGCTCCACTTCGGCGAAACCGCGGCCGCGGATGGTGTGGCCGAGCAGCACCTTGTCGCCGTAGTCGTGGCGCGCCGGCTGGAACACGAACGCGCCGTCGCCGATCGTCCGCGCGCCGCGCCGCGCCGTCCCCGGCAGGGCCACGCCCACGCCGGTGAGGATGCGCGCGAGCTCCTGCACGTCGCGCTGGGTGTAGCCCGCGTCCACGCCGAGGGTGTGCAGCTCCATCAGCTCGCGCGCGTAGTTCTCGTTGACGTGACCCACGGCATTGCGCGCGTTGTCGAGATAGACCAGCATCGCCGGATGGGTGAGCGTGGCGAGGACGAGATCGCGGAAGCGGCCGAGCGCGTGCGGACGGATCGCGCGCTCGAGGTAATCGGCCAGCAGCCACGGCTCCGGCCCCTTGCGCGCGAACACGCTGAAATGATTGAGCCAGAACCAGACCATCTGCTCCTGCAACTGCGCCGGCGAATACACCGCGCGCAGCAGCTCGCGCTGCATCGTCGCGCGCACCTGCTCGACGCCGTCCCGGCGCAGCTCGCGCCGTGCGGCGAGCTTCGCCGTGGCGTCGTCCTGCGCCTGGATCTCGCGCCGGTGCGCGGCGAGATCCGCGAGCAGGGTCTCGATCGAGGTGTGCGCGATCGGCAGACGGTCGATGCGCGCCTGCACCGTCGGCGGCAGGGTCGTATCGGTCGCGGCGAGCTGTTCTTCCAGGAACGCGGCCTTGCCGAGCCGCTGGAAACGTTCCAGCGTGGCGCCGTCGACCCCGTAGGTCAGGCGCGCGAGCCAGCGCAGATCGTCGCGGCTCGGACCCGCCGCCGCGGGATCCGGAGCGGGCGCCGCGGCGGCGCCGACCGCGGCCAGCGCGCAGAGCGCCGTGCAAACCAGGCGCCGCAACGGCTTGGGTATGATGGCGGCGGACGCGGGACGACGGGACATGGGCACGGGAGTTCCGGGTGACGATGACGGATAACGATGCAGACGGCCGCGCGATGACAGCGTCGACGGCGGCTCTGCGCGCGCACGTCGCCGCGCTGGCGGACCAATGCGTCAAATGCGGCCTGTGCCTGCCGCTGTGTCCGAGCTACCGCGTCGAACGCCAGGAAGCGGAATCGCCGCGCGGCCGCATCGCCCTGGCGCAGGCGCTGGCCGGCGGACTGGCGGCGCCGTCGCCCGCGCTGGTCGCGCACCTCGATCAGTGCCTGGCCTGCGGCAGTTGCGAGCACGTCTGTCCCGCGCAGGTGCGCTACGGCGAGCTGCTCGTCGCCACCCGCCAGCTGCTGCGCGCGCAGGTGCGGCCGGGGCGCGGCGACGCGCTGCTGCGCGCCGTGCTGGCCCGGCCGCGGCTGCTGCGCGGCCTGCTCCGGCTCGCCAACCTGCCGGGAGTGCGGCATTGTATACAAAGTCGCCTGGTCGCCCGGCTGCTGCGGCCGCCGCAGCTCGCGCGACTCGCGCGCGAACTGCCGCGCCTGCCGCCGCGGCCGCGTTTCGCGCCGCGCCGCGAGGCGCCGTTGCGCCGCGGCCGGGTCGGCCTGTTTCTCGGCTGCGTGGCGAGCGCGGTCGATCGCGACGTCCACGCCGCTGCGGCGCACCTGCTGCGGGCGCTCGGTTACGAGGTCGTCGTGCCGGCCCGGCAAGGCTGCTGCGGGGCGCTGGCGCTGCACCGGGGCGAGCCGGCGCTCGCGCAGACGCTCGCCGCGTCCGTCCGGCGCGCGTTCGTCGCGGCCGGTGTCGAAACCGTGCTCGTCTCGGCATCGGGTTGTTTCGGCACGCTGCGCGAGCAGGCGTTCGCCGGCACGCAGGTGCGCGTGCGCGAGATCCACGAGTTCCTCGCCGCGGACGTGCCCCTGGCGGAACTCCGTTTTCGGCCGTGGCCGGCGCGCGTGGCGCTGCACACGCCCTGCACCCAGGCGCACGTCGCCGGTGCCGAGGCGGCAATCCGCGCCCTGCTCGGCCGGATTCCACAATTGGAAATTGCCTCATTGCCGACGCAGCCGCGCTGCTGCGGCGCGGCCGGCGACTACTTCCTGCGTCACGCCGCCATCGCCGACGCATTGCGCGCCGAGTTGCTCGACGGCGCCGCCGCGCTCGCGCCGACGGCGCTGGTCACGAGCAACGTCGGCTGCCGGCTGTTTCTGGCGAACGGATTGCGGCAGCGCGGACTCGGCCTGCCCGTGCGGCATCCGGTTGTGTTGCTGGCCGAGCAGTTGGACAATTGAGCCATGCTCGAGCGACGTCTTTCTCCGGTCGATCGCGTGCTGATCGAGATCGAGCGCGCGCTCCTCGCCGCCGGCGGCACTCCGGCGGCGCAACGGCCATCGCCCGCGGCGGGCCTGGCCGAAGGCGAACTGAGCGACGCCGAACGCCGCCACGCGGCCGGCCTGATGCGGGTCAATCACACCGGCGAAGTGTGCGCGCAGGCGCTGTATTCGGGCCAGGCGGCGGTCGCGCGCGATGCGGCCACGCGCGCGCGCCTGCGGCGCGCCGCGGCGGAGGAAACCGATCATCTGGCCTGGTGCGCCGAACGCCTGGCCGCGTTGCACAGCCGGCCGAGCCTGCTCAATCCGCTGTGGTATTGCGGCAGCTTCGCCATCGGTGCGGCGGCGGCGCTCGCCGGCGACCCGGTCAGCCTTGGCTTCGTGGTCGAGACCGAGCGCCAGGTCGAGGCGCATCTCGGCGAGCATCTCGAGCGTCTGCCGGTGGCGGATGCGCCGAGTCGCGCCGTGGTCGTGCAGATGCAGGCCGACGAGGCGCGCCACGGCCGCATGGCACGCGAGGCCGGCGGCATCGACCTGCCGCCGCCGGTGCCGACGCTGATGCGCCTGGCCTCCGCGGTGATGAAGGCGGTGGCGTATCGGGTTTGAGGTGGTCAGCGGTGAGCGGTGAGCGGAAAGACCTGCTCAGCCCTCAGCCCTCACATCAAGTTCCGACCGTGGAACAACTCCTCGATCTCGCGCTTGAGCAGGGTCTCGATGCGCTGGCGATCCTTGAAGGAGAGATCCTCGGCATGCGCCTCGAACAGGTAGGTTTCGAGGTCGAACTCCTTGACGTGCATCTTGGTGTGGAAGATGTTCTCCTGATAGACGTTGACGTCGAACATCTCGTACTTCTGCCGGATGTGCTTGGCGAGGTATTCCTGGATCGAATTGATGCGGTGGTCGATGTAGTGCTTCTTGCCCTTCACGTCGCGGGTGAAGCCGCGCACCCGGTAGTCCATGATGACGATGTCGGACTCGAAGCTGTCGATCAGGTAGTTCAGGGCCTTGAGCGGCGAGATCACGCCGCAGGTGGCGACGTCGATGTCGGCGCGGAACGTGGCGATGCCGTTGTGCGGATGCGTTTCCGGATAGGTGTGCACCGTGATGTGGCTCTTGTCGAGGTGCGCGACCACGGCATCCGAGATCACGTCGCGGCCGAGTTTCTCGACCACCGGATGCTCCGAAATCAGGATCGTCACCGAGGCGCCCTGCGGATCGTAGTCCTGGCGCGCCACGTTCAGGATGTTCGCGCCGATGATGTCGGCGACGTCGGTGAGGATCTTGGTCAGACGATCGGCGTCGTAGGCTTCGTCGATGTACTCGATGTAGCGATCGCGCTGCTCGGCGGTCACCGCGTAGCAGATGTCGTAGATGTTGAAGCTGAGCGCCTTGGTCAGGTTGTTGAAACCCTGCAGCTTCAGGCGCGGGAGCGGCTTGACCACGGCCGGTACCTCGCGGGTCGGGGCAAAAGGCTGCCGATTATGAGACAACTTGGCGGCGAGGAAAACCATCCCCCGCGCCGCCGGCCGCCGGGGCGGCGCGCGGAACCTGCTAAGATGTGGCCGCCGCGCGGGCCGCGGCGCGCGGGCGAGGCGGGGAGGCGGGAGTCGGCATGGCGGAACTTCGATACACGTTGCAGCGCGCGGTCAACCGCGTCCAGGCGCCGTCCTCGCTGGTGCTGGACCGGCCGGCGATGGAGCGCTTTCTCGCCCATTGCCACCGGCGCCGCTATCCGAGCAAGACCGCGATCATCCGCCCCGGCGACTCGGCCAATATCCTGTATTTCATCATCGACGGCTCGGTGTCCGTCTCCACCGAGGACGAGGACGGCCGCGAGCTGATCCTCGCCTACATCAATGCCGGCGAGTTCATCGGCGAGATGGGTCTGTTCGTGGAAACCCCGCGGCGCGAGGTGATGGTGCGCACGCGCACCTCGTGCGATCTGGCCGAGATCAGCTACGAGCGCCTGTTCCAGTTGTTCGAGGGTCCGCTGCGCGAGGAATGCGCCAAGGTGCTGTTCGCGATCGGCACGCAACTGACCAATCGTCTGCTGCACACCTCGCGCAAGGTCAGCCGGCTGGCCTTCATGGACGTGACCAATCGCGTGGCCAAGACCCTGATCGACCTGACCGACGAACCCGACGCCATGTCCCACCCGCAGGGCACGCAGATCCGCATCTCGCGCCAGGAGATCAGCCGCATCGTCGGCTGCTCGCGCGAGATGGTCGGCCGCGTGCTGAAGCAGCTCGAGGAGCAGGGCATGATCTCGGTGTCGGGCAAGACCATCGTCGTGTTCGGCACCCACTGAGCGCGCCGCGCCGATGGGAGCGTATCTGCTCATCGCCGTGCTGGTGCTGATGTTCGTCGTTTCCTGGGCGAGCCGCCGCTTCGCGCCGCGCCGGCGCCCGGACCGATCCGACCCCTCCACCGCCGACCGCCGCGACTGAGCGCGGCCTCACCGCGCGAACAGGCGGCGCAGCGCCGCGCCGGGATCGTCCGCGCGCATGAACGCTTCGCCGACCAGGAAGGCGTGCACGCCGGCGGCGCGCATGCGCGCCACATCGGCCGGCGTGTGGATGCCGGATTCGGTCACCAGCAGCCGGTCCGCGGGCACGCGAGCGCGCAGCGCCAGCGTGGTGTCGAGCGAGGTGGCGAACGTGCGCAGATCGCGGTTGTTGATGCCGACGATCGCTTCCGGCAGCGCGAGCGCGCGTTCCAGTTCGTCGGCGTCGTGCGCCTCGACGAGCACGTCCATGCCGAGTTCGCGCGCCAGCGCGGCGAACTCCCGCAGTGCTGCATCGTCGAGCGCGGCCACGATCAGCAGCACGCAGTCGGCGCCGAGCGCGCGCGCCTCGTGGATCTGCCAGGCGTCGATCAGGAAATCCTTGCGCAGCACCGGCAGCGCACAGGCCGCCCGCGCCTGTTGCAGATGCGCGTCGCTGCCCTGGAAGAAATCGACGTCGGTGAGCACCGACAGACACGCGGCGCCCGCCGCGGCGTAGCTCGCCGCGATCTCGGCGGGGCGGAAATCGGCGCGGATCACGCCGCGGCTCGGGCTCGCCTTCTTCACCTCGGCGATCACCGCCGGCCGGCCGGCGGTGAGCTGCGCACGCAAGGCGGCGGCGAAGCCGCGGCAGGGCGGCGCCGCGGCGGCGCGCGCGCGCAACTCGGCGAGCGCGATGCGGGCGCGGCGTTCGCGCACCTCCTCGCGCTTGCGCGCCAGGATGCGGGCGAGCAGGTCGCTCATGGCGTCGTCCCGCGCCTGGCCAGCCGCCGGGTCGCGGCCACGAACTGATCGAGCTTCGCTCGCGCCGCGCCGCTGGCGATCGCCGCGCGCGCTTGCTCGATGCCCTCGCCGATCGACGCGGCGAGATCGGCGGCGTACAGGGCCGCGCCGGCATTGAGCAGGACGACGTCGCGCGCCGGCCCGGCGACATCGTCGAGCGCGCCGAGCAGCAGCGCCTTGGATTGCTGCGCATCGGCCACGCGCAGCGCCTCGCGCGGCGCCGCGGCGAAGCCGAACGCGCGCGGATCGAGCTCGTACTCGCGCACCCGGCCGTCGCGGAGCTCGCCGACCAGGGTGGTCTCGCCGAGCGAGATCTCGTCGATGCCGTCGCGGCCCCACACCACCAGCGCGTGCTGCGCGCCGAGGCGTTCGAGCACGCGCACCTGGATGCCGACCAGATCGGGATGGAACACGCCGAGCAGCATGTTCGGCGCGCCGGCCGGATTGGTGAGCGGGCCGAGGATGTTGAACAGCGTGCGCACGCCGAGCTCGCGCCGCACCGGCGCGACGATCCGCATCGCCGGATGATGGTTCGGCGCGAACATGAAACCGATGCCGGTTTCCTCGAGGCTGAGCGCCACCCGTTCCGGCGCAAGGTCGATGGCCGCGCCGAGCGCCTCGAGCACGTCGGCGCTGCCGGACGTCGACGAGACGCCGCGGTTGCCGTGCTTGGCCACGCGCGCGCCGGCGGCGGCGGCGACGAACATCGCCGCGGTGGAGATGTTGAACGTGCTGGCGCCGTCGCCGCCGGTGCCGACGATGTCGACGAAGTGCCGATACGGCGGCACGTGCACGCGCGTGGCCATCTCGCGCATCACCGCGGCGGCCGCGGCGATCTCGCCGACGGTCTCCTTCTTCACCCGCAGCCCGGCGAGGATCGCCGCGACCAGCGGCGGCGACACCTCGCCGCGCATGATCTGGCGCATCAGGTCGGTCATCTCGTCGGCGAAGATCTCGCGATGCTCGATGGTCCGCTGCAGCGCTTCCTGGGGGGTGATGGGCACGGTCGAGGGCTGAGGGTCGAGGGCGGAGAGGCGAAGGCGAGGTCGCTACGGGCGGTCACGCCGCGGCGCGCGCCTCGCCGAGAAAGTTGCGCAGCAGATCGTGGCCGTGGCGCGTCAGGATCGACTCGGGATGGAACTGGACGCCCTCGATCGGCAGCGTGCGGTGGCGCAGTCCCATGATTTCGTCGATGCCGCCGTCGGCGCGTTCGGTCCACGCCGTAACTTCGAGAATTTGCGGCAAAGTGGATTTTTCCACCACCAGCGAGTGATAGCGGGTCGCCTCGAACGGGTTCGGCAGACCGGCGAACACGCCGGTGCCGGTGTGGTGGATCGGCGAGGTCTTGCCGTGCATGATCTCGCGCGCGCGCACCACGCGCCCGCCGAACGCCTGGCCGATCGCCTGGTGGCCGAGACACACGCCGAGCAGCGGGATCTCGCCGCCGAGCTGGGCGATCAGCTCCAGGGTGATGCCGGCCTGGTCGGGCGTGCCCGGTCCGGGCGAAATGACGATGCGCGCGGGATCGAGCCGGCGGATCGCCGCGACGTCGAGCGCATCGTTGCGCACCACGCGCACCTCCTCGCCCAGCTCGCCCAGGTACTGGACGAGGTTGTAGGTGAAGGAGTCGTAGTTGTCGATCATCACGATCATGGCGCGTACCGTGGCGGTGGTCTGCCGGCGGCAGATTCTAGCGGGTTGCGGCGGGGGTGCACGAGATTGCGAGCCGCAGCGCGCTCACAGCCCGCCCGCCGCCTGCGCCACCGCGCGGAACAGGGCGCGGCCCTTGTTCATCGTCTCCTCCCATTCCTTGACCGGATCGGAGTCGTAGACGATGCCGCCGCCGGCCTGGACGTGCAGCTCGCCGTTCTGGATCACCGCGGTGCGGATGGCGATGGCGGTGTCGGCGTCGCCGTTCCAGCCGATGTAGCCGATCGCGCCGGCGTAGATGTTGCGCTTGTGCGGCTCCAGTTCCTGGATGATCTCGAGCGCGCGGATCTTCGGCGCACCGGACACGGTGCCGGCCGGAAAAGTGGCCTTGAGCACGTCGATGTAGGACAGCCCGTCGCGCAGCTCGCCCTGCACCTCGCTGACGATGTGCATGACGTGGCTGTAGCGCTCGATGACGAAACTCTCGGTGAGGGTCACGCTGCCGGTGCGGGCCACGCGGCCGACGTCGTTGCGGCCGAGATCGATCAGCATCAGGTGCTCGGCGCGCTCCTTGGGATCGGCGAGCAATTCGGCCTCGAGCGCCTGATCCTCCGCGCGCGTGCGCCCGCGCGGGCGCGTGCCGGCGATCGGCCGCACCACCACCCTGCCGCGCTGGAGGCGGGCGAGGATTTCCGGCGAGGAGCCGACGATCTGGGCGCCGCCGAGATCGAGGAAGTACAGGTACGGCGAGGGGTTGAGCGCGCGCAGCGCGCGGTAGACGTCGACCGGTCGGGCGCGGAACGGCACCGACAGGCGCTGCGAGGGCACCACCTGGAAGATGTCGCCGGCGCGGATATACTCTTTCGCCTTTTCCACAAGTGCGCAATACGCCTCGCGCGTGAAGCTGGAACGGAAGTCGGCCTCCGCCAGCGCCTTCGGATCGAGCACCTCCGGATAGCTCGGGCCGGAATGGCGCAGGCGGAACGCAAGCTCGTCGAGGCGCCGCGCGGCGCGGGCCAGCGCCTGCGGCTGCGCCGGATCGGCGTGCACGATCAGGTACAGCCGGCCCTTGAGGTTGTCGAACACCGCGACTTCCTCGCTCAGCATCAAAAGCACGTCGGGCAGGCCGAGCGCGTCGGCGCGATCCCAGCGCGCGAGCCGGGGCTCGATGTAGCCGATCGACTCGAAGCCGAAGTAGCCGACCAGGCCGCCGCCGAAGGCCGGCAGCTCCGGCCGTTGCGGCACCCGGAACCGCGCGCGGATGCGCTCGATCTCGCCGAGCGGATCGGCGAGCTCGCGCTCCTCGACGATCTCGCCGAGTTCCTCGACGATGAGCCGGGTGCCGCGCAACTGGTAGACCCGGCGGCAGGGCAGGCCGATGATCGAGTAGCGACCCCAGGTCTCGCCGCCCTCGACCGATTCGAGCAGGTAGGTGTACGGTCCGTCGGCGAGTTTCAGGTACACCGACAGCGGCGTGTCGAGATCGGACAGCACCTCGCGCGCGATCGGAATGCGGTTGTAGCCCTGGGCGGCGAGCGCGGCGAATTCGGCGGGCGTCATCCTGCGGCGTTCCGGGGAATGGGGCAGCGCACGATAGCAAGTTGCGCGAGCGTGCGACAGGGTGACGCAAGAACCTATCTCAAAATCGTCGCGAGCCGTCGAGCGCAGCAGATTTTGAGATGGGTTCTAGCCACCTCCCGCCAGCGGTCGGCGCGGCATGCCCCGCAGCAGGAGGCGGAATTCGACGCCGCTGCCGTCGGCCAGGTTGTGGGCGGATGCCGCGCCGCGGTGCGCGGTGGCGATCAGGCGCACGACGTACAGGCCGAGGCCGAGATGCGGCGCGGCTTCGCCGGTCGGCGCCGGCGCCGGCGGGCGCAGGCTCACCAGCGAATCGAACAGGCGCTCCTGCATCGCCGGCGGCAGCGGCGGGCCGCGGTTGGCCACCACGATCTCGGCGCCGTCGTCGCGGGCGCGCACCTGGATGCGGATCCAGCCGTCGGCGGGAGTGAAGCCGCGGGCGTTGTCGACCAGCTTGTCCAGCGCCTGCGCGACCAGCTCCGGCGCGCCGTGCAGGAGCAGCGGCGTGTCGGGCACCTCGCCGTCGAGGCGGCGCGGCGCGACCAGCGGCCGGTAGCCCTCGACGCAGCCGCGCACCACGGCGGCGAGATCGAAGTCCTCGGCCTCGGCGGCGGCGATCGCGCGCTCCATGCCGCTGGCCTGGCTCATCGCGCGCACGATCGCGCCGAGGCGCTCGGCGCCGCCGCGGGCGCGGGCGAGATAGGGCTGTGCCGCCGCCGGCAACGCCTGGTGATCGAGGTTGTCGAGCGAGGACTTGACGATGGCGAGCGGCGTCTGCAACTCGTGCGACAACTTGCTCGCCAGCGTGCGCAGGTAGTCGGTGTAGCCGGCGGCCTCGTTGAGCAGGCGCGCGAAACTGCGGGCGAGGTCGCCGAGCTCGTCGCGCGCCGCCACCAGCGGCAGTGCTGCATTGTCCACATTTCCACTATTGCGCATGGCGCGGTCGGCGGCGTCGCGCAGGCGCCGGATGCGCAGGCTCAGGGCGCTGGCGAAGGCGAACAGCGTGCCGCCGGCGAGCAGCAGGGCGAGCAGGCTCGCGCCGGCGAGGCTGAGCAGGGCGCGGTTGGTGAGCAGCGGCAGGGTGTCGCTCGCCTGCTCGAGCAGCAGCGCGCCGCGCACCTCGCCGGCCGCGGTGAGCGGAATCGCGGCGGCGAGCACGACGCCGGCATCGGTCGCGCTGCGGTGCCAGGCGGTGGCGGTCACGCCGGACAGCGCCTGCCAGACCTCGGTGGCTTCGAGCCGCGGTCGCGTCGGCGCGAACGCGGCGGCATCCGACAGGTTCGGCGCCAGCAGACTGCGATAGACCAGATTCTCCAGCCAGCGCCGCCGCGCCTGCGGTTGCGGCGCCGGACCGGGCAGCGCACCGGCCGCGGCGATCACCCAGCCGTCGCCGCTCAGCAGGCGCACGCGCAGACCCGGCGGGGCGAATTGCGCCAGTTCCTGCGACAGCGCCGGCGTTGCGCGCAACAGCGGCACGGGTTCCGCGGTTTCCGTCGCGGGTGCGGCGGAATCGAACACGCCGAGACCGAGCTTGTCCGGCATCTGCGCGGCGGGAATGCGCAGTTCGACGCGGTAGCCGGAGCCGTCTTCCTGCCAGGCGCCCTCGAGCACGGTCGGCAGCGCGTTGTCGCTGGCATCGCTCAGGGTGAGCGCATCGAACCGGCCCGGCGCCGCGCTGGCGAGCCGGTAGCTGCGGGTCAGCGCGCCGCGCACCAGGGTGAGCGTCAGATGATCGCTGGTCGCCGCGCGCGGGTCGCTGGCGTCGACGCGGTTGCGCGTGGCATCGCGCACGTTGGCGAACAGATGGAAGCCGTCGTCGTCGGCGCACAGCAGCACGGTCAGCTTCTGCGGATCGTTCGGCGGACCGAGCGGCTGCGCGTAGGGCATGAGCGCGGCCCAGTCGTCGCCGTAGCCGTCGACCACCATCCGTCCCGGCGCGCGGTGGACATACAGCGCCGGTCCGCTCGGCGGCAGGTCGGCCTTGAGCACTTCGAGGCTGCGCGCGAGCGCCCGCGCCGAGGCGATCAGGGTCTGCTCCTGGCCCTGGCGCAGCAGTTCCTCCATCTGCCGCACGAACAGCAGGCCGGCGAGCGGCAGCGCCAGGGTGGACAGCGCGATCAGCAGAAGTTTGACGCGCAGGGACATGGGAGTGGTCAGCGGTGAGCGGTGAGCGGCAAGAGCAAACGTGCGTGGCGTGATCGCGGTTTCCGCTCGCCGCTCGGCCGGTCACGGCCGCCAGCGATAGCCCACGCCGTGCACGGTCTCGATCGCGTCGAACGCGGGATCGATGGCGAGGAATTTCTTGCGGATGCGTTTGATGTGCGAGGTGATGGTGGCATCGTCGACCACGACCTGCGCCTCGCGCATCAACTGGTCGCGGTTCTTGACCTGGCCGGGGAAGCGCACCAGCGTGTGCACCATCCAGAATTCGGTGACGGTGAGCGGCACCTCGATCCCGTTCCAGGTGACGCGCATGCGCTCGGCCTCGAGCTTGAGCGGACCGTGTTCGACCACGGTCTCCTTCGCGGTCGGCCGGGCCAGCGCGTCGAGCCGGCGGAACAGCGCGCTGATGCGCGCGGCGAGGTGGTGCAGGCTGACGTCCTTGGTCAGATAGTCGTCGGCGCCGAGGCGCAGGCCGGAGATGATGTCGAGATCCGAATCGCGCGCGGTCAGGAACAGGATCGGCAGCGTCGCCGAGCGGGCGCGCAACTCGCGGCAGAGCTCGAAGCCGCCTTCCGGTTCGTCGCCGAGGCCGACGTCGATGATGACGAGCTCGGGCAGCCGCAGGGCGAAGGCGCGGCTCGCCTCCGGACGCGAACCGTAGCCGGCGACCTGGTAGCCGAAGCGGGTGAGCGCCTCGACGTAGTTGGCGCGGATGGCGGGTTCGTCCTCGACGATGGCGATGCTGCGGCCCATGATGGTTTCCGGCGCGTGCGGGTGTGTCGAGCTTACGGACCGCGGGCGCGGGCGGCAACGGCTGCGGCGCAGGCGTCAGCGATTCGCCACAAACCATCGCCGTCGCGCCCCGGACGGCGCCGCTCGCGCGCTGCCGACGACGGCACGCTGACCTCGCCAGCCCGGAGGAATGCCATGCAACGCGAACGCCCCGAACCGAACGCCGAATTGGTCGAGACCTTCGAACCGCTGCGCGTCGCCTTCGCCGTCGCCGCGCTGCTGCTTGGTCTCATCGCCGGGCTGCACTTCTGACCGCACCAACCCGCCGAGGGAACCCATGGATCTCTATCTGCCCGAAGATTTCTACCGTCTGCGCGATGACTTGAACGACTGGCGCGATCTCGGTTCCGCCTACGCCGACGCCGATCCGGCGCCGGGCGACGAAGCCGTCCGCGCACGCACTGCGACGCAGGACTGCGCCGATCCGTCCTGGCTGGTGATTTAGGGAGTCTCCGAACCCGCGGGCCATGCCCCGCGCCGCCGCCGAAACCAGAAGCACGAGGATTCGTTCAGACCTTTCCCGACGTTTGTCACGCCCGCGCCGGCGGCCGACCCCTCCCCCAACCTCCGAGGGCCCCGGCGCGGTTTTTTTCAGCGCAGACGCGCGAGCAGCGTCGCCTGGTCGAGACCTTTCGCGGCCGCGACGGCACGCAAGATCGCATTCAATGTCCCGAGCCGCAGGGGCTGGTGATTTGGCACAGCCAGGCGGTGGGTGCGCGGCTCCGCGGTTTCGAGAATGACGTGGCTGCCGACCTGATGGACCTTCCGGTAACCAAAGTCGCGACAAAGGACGCCGATGAGTTCCGCCCCCGCCAAGTCGCGCGGCAGCTTCATGCCACCGCCAGGACCTCGTCACGGACGAAATGCAGTCGAATCCGGGCCGGCATCGGCTGATCGAAGAAATAGGCGGTCACGGCCTCGACGACGTTTCGACGCAGCTCGTCCCAGGTGTCCGCTTGCGTCACGATATCGTGCGACAGGCATTCGGCGACGAATCCGCCGTCCGCTTCCTGGGTGATGGCAAATACGATCTCCACCGAAGCAGTCTCGCAAAGCTAGCCGGTGCCGGCAACTGCCTTGCGCAGCGCGGCGATCACCGCGCGGTAGTCCGGCTGGCCGAAGATCGCCGA
>JAJPHA010000057.1 GCA_021325475.1 Rhodanobacteraceae bacterium
ACGGCCCGTTCGCCCGCGAGGTGCCGGGCTTCGTGCCGCGCGACTGCCAGCAGGCGATGGCCGAAGCGGTGGAGGAGGCGATCGCCGAGGGGCAGACGCTGATCGCCGAGGCCGGCACCGGCACTGGCAAGACCTTCGCCTATCTCGTGCCGGCGCTGCGCTCGGGCAAGCGCGTGATCGTGTCGACCGGCACCAAGACCTTGCAGGATCAACTGTTCCACCGCGATCTGCCGCGCGTCCGCGCGGTGCTCGGTGCGCGCCTGAAGACGAGTCTGCTCAAGGGCCGGGCGAATTATCTGTGCCGCTATCGCCTGGAACAGACGGCCAAGGACGGGCGCCTCGCCGCGCGCGACCAGGTGACCCAGTTGCAGGCGATCCGCGCCTGGGCCGCGCGCACGGGCAGCGGCGATCGCGGCGAGTTCGGCGAGGTGCCCGAGGACTCGCCGCTGTGGCCGCGGGTGACCTCGACCGCGGAAAACTGCCTCGGCGCCGAGTGTCCGCTGTTCGCGGACTGTTTCGTGGTCAAGGCGCGGCGCGCCGCGCAGGAGGCGGATCTGGTCGTGGTCAACCACCACCTGCTGTTCGCCGATCTCGCGATCAAGCAGGAGGGCTTCGGCGAGATCCTGCCCGGCGCGCACGCCTTCATCCTCGACGAGGCGCACCAGATTCCCGAACTCGCCGGACAGTTCTTCTCGGTGAGCGTGAGCGCGCGCCAGATCGGCGAGCTGGCGGCCGACGCGCGTGCCGAATGCGGTGCGGTGAGCGGCGCCTTGGCGGCGTTGCGCGAGCCGCTCGAGGCGCTCACGCCGGCGCTCCAGCGCGCGCGCCTCGCGCTCGATGCGCTGCCGGCCAGGGGTGCGTTCGCCGCGCTCGACGCCGCCGCCGACGCGCGCGCCGCGCTCGCCGCGCTCGACGAGGCACTGCGCCGGCTCGCCGATGCGCTCGCCACGCAGGCGGAGCGCTCGCGCGGGCTCGGCAGCGTGCACGCACGCGCGGAGGCGCTGTGCCAGCGTCTGGCCGAAGTGACCGACGGCGCCGCGCACGACGCCGTGCACTGGTACGAACTGAGCGCGCACGGCTTTGCCCTGCACGCCACCCCGCTCGATCTCGCGCCCTCGCTCCAGCGCCTGCGCGCGCAGATGCGCGCGGCGTGGATCTTCACCTCGGCGACGTTGTCGGTCGCGGGCGCGTTCGATCACTTCGCGCGCCAGCTCGGCTTGGAGGATCCGGTCGCGATCGGTCTGCCGAGCCCGTTCGACTACGCGCGCCAGGCGCTCGCCTACCTGCCGCCCGGCCTGCCCGATCCCAACGCCGCCGACTACACCGAACGCGTCGTCGCCGCGGTGCGGCCGGTGCTCGCGGCCGCGCGCGGACGCACGTTCCTGCTGTTCACCTCGCACCGCGCGCTCCGGCGCGCGGCGGAACTCTTGCAGGATTTGCCTTTTCCACTTTTTGTCCAAGGCAGCGCACCGCGTCACCAATTGCTCACCGCATTCCGCGAATCCGGCAACGGCGTGCTGCTCGGCGCGGCGAGCTTCTGGGAAGGCGTCGACGTGGCCGGCGAGGCGCTGAGCTGCGTGATCATCGACAAGCTGCCGTTCGCCGCGCCGGACGATCCGGTGCTGGAAGCGCGGCTCGCCGCGGTGCGCGAGGCCGGCGGCAATCCGTTCTTCGACTGGCAGATTCCGGCGGCGGTGATCGCGCTGAAGCAGGGCGCCGGCCGGCTGATCCGCGACGTCCGTGACCGCGGCGTGCTGGTGCTGTGCGACCCGCGCCTGACCTCGCGCGCCTGGGGCAAGCTGTTCCTGCGCAGTCTGCCGCCGCTGCCGGTGACGCGCGAACTCGACGAGGTGCGCCGCTTCTTCGATACAGCGCCGCGGACGGACACCCCGGATGCGGAGGCAGGCGCGCATGGCTGATGCGGACGACCTGTTCCTGAACGGCGCGCGCGTCGAAGCGACGCCGCTCGGTGCCCTGATCGCCGACAACTACGGCCATTTCACCGTGCTGCAGGTCGAGGACGCGCGCGCGCGCGGCCTCGGCCTGCACCTTGCGCGACTCGACGAGGGCAGCCGCGTGCTGTTCGGCAGCGCGCTCGAGCCGGCGCGAGTGCGCGCGTACCTGCGCGCGGCGCTGGCCGGCGTGCGTGGCGCGCAGGTCCTGCGCGTGCACGTGTTCGCGCGCGCGTTCGACCGCCAGCGGCCCGGCGCGCCGGTCGTGCCCGACGTGCTGGTGATGCGCACGCGCGCCGTGCCGCGCGCGGCGACGCCGCTCGCGGTGAAGACGTTCCACCATCGGCGCGTGCTGCCCGAGATCAAGCACGTTGGCACATTTCCACTTTTCCACTTCCGTCGGCTGGCGCAGGCGGAAGGGTTCGACGACGCCCTGTTCGTCGATGCGGCGGGCGAGATCGCGGAAGGCTCGGTCTGGAACGTCGTCTTCTTCGACGGCGCACGCTTCGTCTGGCCCGCCGCCCCGCAACTGCCGGGCGTGGCCAAACGCCTGCTGCAGACCGGCTTGCACCGGCTCGGCCAGCCGAGCGAGGAACGCGCGCTCGCGCTCGGCGATCTCGAGCGGTTTCGCGCCGCATTCTTCAGCAACGCCTTGCAACCGGTGCGTCCGCTCGCGCGCATCGACGCGGTGGAATTCGCCGGCGATGCCGCTGCGGCGGCGACGCTCGCCGCCGCCTACGAAACCAACCCCTGGGAAGACATCTGACGGCGCACGCCCGCGCCCTGCCCGCAATCGCCCGCGTTTCGCCTGCGCCCGGGCGAGTCGCCGCCATGCGCGTCGGCTGTGATCCGCGCATCCCACCGTGGAGGCACGACGATGGCAACGGGGCTCACGCATTCGATCACGTTCAAGGTGCTCGGCATCGGTCTGCTCGCATTGCTGATGCTGATTCCGCTGGCGCAGGTGCAGGGGCTGATCCGCGAACGCAGCGCCTTGCGTGACGGCGCGGTGGCCAACATCGCCCGCAGTTTCGGCGGCGCGCAGGTGGTCGGGGGGCCGGTGCTGGCCGTGCCGAAGCGCACGCGCGTGCAGACCTCGACCGGCTGGACGACGCAGGAGTGCACCGAGATCCTCTTGCCCGATCGCCTGAACATGCACGCCACGCTCGCGACCGAAGTACGCCAGTACGGCATCTACGCCACCCCGGTCTACGTGGCCACGCTCGCGCTCGATGGCAGTTTCCTCGCCGCCGATCTCCGGAACCGCGGCGGCGCCGATACCATCTATGACTGGGACCGCGCGGAACTGCGCCTGCCGATCGCCGACGGGCGCGGCATCCGGCGCGTGTCCGCGCTGCGCGTGGCCGATGCCGAGCTTCCGCTCGGCCCCGGCCACGGGGTCGCCGGCTTCGGCGCGATCGCCGCGGCGGTCGATGCGACGCGATTCGACGGCGAGCGCATACCGTTCGCCCTGGAACTGACGCTGGCCGGAACCGAGAGTCTCCGCTTCCTGCCGCTCGCGCGCCGCACCGAGGCGAGTCTCACCGCGCCGTGGCCCGATCCGAGCTTCATCGGCGCGTTCCTGCCGGCCGAGCGCCGCATCGACGCGCACGGTTTCACCGCGCAGTGGCAGGTGCTCGATCTCAATCGCGGCTTCGGCCAGTCCTGGCGGCAGGACGCCGAGCATGCGTCCGAGGTGGGCGCGGCCGCGTTCGGCGTGGCCCTGTATCAACCGGTGGGCGTGTATCAGCAGAACGAGCGCGCCGGCAAATACGGCGTGCTGTTCATCGCGCTCAGCTTCGTCGCGTTCTTCCTGTTCGAGGTGCGCCGGAACCTGCGCGTGCATCCGGTGCAGTACCTGCTGGTCGGTCTCGCGCTGGCGACGTTCTACGTAGTGCTGCTCGCGCTGTCCGAACACGTCGGCTTCACGCTCGCCTATCTCGCCGCCGCGGCGGCGGTGGCGCTGCTGGTCGGCGGCTACGCCGCCGCGGTGCTGCGCACGCGCCGCGGCGGCGCGCTGCTCGGCGCCTTGCTCGCCTTCGTCTACGCCTTGCTGTACGGCCTCGTGATCAGCGAACAGTACGCGCTGCTGATGGGTGCGTTGGCGCTGCTCGCGACGGTCGCGGCGCTGATGTACCTCACGCGCCAGGTCGATTGGTACCGCGCCGCGAGCGCTACGCCCGCGACCACGCAACCGGTAGCATAGGCGCCATGACCGCGCTCCTCGCCCTCGACACCAGCACCGAGAACTGCTCGGCGGCATTGCTCCGCGACGGCCGCATCCTCGAACGCAGCGAGCTCGCGCCGCGCCGCCACGCCGAGCTCATCCTGCCGATGATCGAATCGCTGCTCGCGGAAGCCGGCATCGCCCGCCGCGCGCTCGATGCGATCGCGGTCGGCCGCGGCCCGGGCGCGTTCACCGGCGTGCGGCTGGCGATCTCGGTCGCGCAGGGCATCGCCCTCGCGCTCGACCTGCCGGTGGTGCCGATCTCGTCGCTCGCCGCGCTGGCCGAGGACGCGCCGCCCGATCCGCACTCGCCGATCCTCGCCGTGATCGACGCGCGCATGGGCGAGGTCTACGCCGGCGCGTTCGCGCGCACCGCGGACGGCCGGGTCGAGCCGATCGCCGCGGAGTGGGTGGGGCCGGCGAGTCTGCTGACCCTGCCCGAGCACACGCCGTGGACGGTGGTCGGCAGCGGCTGGGCGGCGTATCGCGAGGCGATCGCATCGCGCCTCGCCGCACCGCCGCGCTTCGCCGACGGCGCGCGCTATCCGCAGGCACGCGCGGTGGCGCGACTCGCAGAGTTCGAACTCGCCGGCGGCCACGGCGTGGCGCCGGAACAGGCGTTGCCGGTGTACCTGCGCGACAAGGTGGCGTTGACGCTCGAGGAGCAGCGCGGACGGTAGCGGTTGCCTCGGAGCCTCTGCGCGGCCGCGACCCTCGCGGACCGGCCGCCTCGCTTCACCGGATCGAATCGTGCTCCCGATCGGGAGGCGGCGGAAGTTGCTGCAGATAGCTCAATGCCTTGCCCTCCTGCCGCCCGCGCGTGACGGTGGCGAGGATCAGGCCCGCAAAGAACGACAGCGCGGCGAGGATCATCATGCCGGTGGCGAGGATCGCCGTGGGGAAGCGCGGCACCAGTCCGGTTTCGAGATAGGTGCGGAAAATCGGCACGACCAGCACGATGGCGGCGACCGCCAGCGTCGCGGCGATGCCGCCGTAGAACTGCAATGGCCGCTCGATGCTGTACAGGCGCAGGATCGTGAGCAGGATGCGCGCGCCGTCGCGATAGGTCTTGAGCTTGCTCGTCGATCCTGCCGGCCGTTCCTTGTAGGCGGTTTCCACCTCGCCCACCGGCATGGACATCTCCAATGCGTGCACGGTGAGTTCGGTCTCGATCTCGAAGCCGCGCGAGAACACCGGAAACGACTTGACGAAGCGGCGCGAGAACGCCCGATAGCCGGACAGGATGTCGTTGCAGGTTCGGCCGAACAGACGCGACAGAAAGCCGGTGAGCAGACGGTTGCCGAAGGCGTGTCCGGGCCGGTAGGCCGCGGCGTTGCGCGCGGCGCGCACGCCGACCACCATGTCGAGTTGTTCGCGGCACAGCCGCTCGACCAGTGCCGGTGCGCTGGCGGCGTCGTAGGTGTCGTCGCCGTCGACCAGCAGGTAGACGTCCGCTTCCACGTCGGCGAACATGCGCCGCACGACGTTGCCCTTGCCCTGCAGGCTCACATGGCGGACGACCGCCCCGGCGTCCGTGGCGACCGCGGTGGTGGCGTCGCGCGAATTGTTGTCGAACACATGGATCGTCGCCTGCGGCAGTGCCGCGCGGAAATCGCCGACCACCTTGGCGATGGTCACCGCCTCGTTGTGGCAGGGAATGAGGACAGCGATGCGAGCAGTGGAGCGTGACATCCTTATGGGACTCCTTCACAGCGTTCGAATGCGTCGGTGCGCGCGGCCGCATCATACCGACCGACGCTGAACACAGGTGCTCCTTCGTGATCGGTATACGTGCGCAACTGCGGGGGCTGCCAGCGCAACTGCGCGGTCAGTCGTTCGAGTCGGGCAGGCGCATCCGCCCCGACGAGCGCCACGCTTGCGCTTTGACCGCCGCACAATTCCCGGCGCACTACGGTCGGATCGAGGTCCGTCCAGTGCCGAATCCGACCGTCGGTGAGGTAATGGAATGGCATGAACAGGCCCCAGTCCGGCAGGAAATAGAGCTGCGGCCGGGCTTCGGTTTCGGCGGCGAGAGCATCTTGCGCGAATTGGTTGATTGCCTCCGAGAACAAGCCTCGGCCGTGCGTCTGCGACAGCATCGCGCCGGTTGCGCGAAGGCCGACCAGATTGATGCCGATCAGGATCGCGCCCAGCGCGGCGGTCGGCACGGCATGGAGCCTGGATGAGCGCGACGGGAACAGCCCGAACAGGCCCCAGGCGAGAGCGAGGTAGGCCAGGGGCAGCAGCACGACGAAATGGTGCCCGGAAAGGCGATCGCCGAACAACAAGGCGACGATCGGGTAGGACGCGAACAGCGCCAGCGTCAGGCGCAACTCGCCGCTGCCGCGTTTGCGCATCTCCGCGACGATCCAGAGCAGCGCCGGCAAGACGAGCAGCAGCAGCGATTTGAGCGTGCTGCCCGGTTCCGGCCAGCTCTCCCGGAACATCAGCGAATGCTGCCAGGCATTGCTGAACACCGCCTCGATCAGGCTGGCGAAGTAGCGCAGGGTCTCTGCGACGTCGCGGTGCCTCTCGAAGGCGGACAGCGAATTCTGGTATGTCGCGAAATAATCGACGAAACCGCGCAGGCCGCCTTGTGCGCCGGCGATGCGCGCATAGCCGTACCAGTAGCCCATCGTGCCGATCAGCGCACCGAGCGTGCTGCAAGCGACGGTCTGCCACCAGGGGAGGCGCGTGGGACCGGAGCGGCGCTGCGCCATCAGCAAGGCGATGCCCAATACCGGAGCGAAGAAGGCGAAAATGAAATAGCCAAACACGCTCAAGCCGAAGCACAGGCCTGCGACGAACAGCCAGCGCCGCCGCGACGATGGCGGCAAGGCATTGCTCGGATCCAGCGCACGTGTGCCGGACAAGATTGCACCCAGCAGCAGCGCGACCGGGCTGAGCTGGATGTAGAGCTGCGTGCGGAACGCATAGACGAAAACGGGATCGAGTGCGAGTGCCAGTACCGGCAGCGCGGCAAGCCATGCCGGTGCGCCGCCGCGTCGCCGCAACCAGGCGAACATCAGCAGCAGAATGGCGGCGCCGGCTGCCGCCTGGGCGATGCGCAGCGTCGTGACGGAAGCGCCGAACAGCGCGACGAAGGGCAGCGCGAGCCAGACCTGAAGGGTGCCGTGGTAGAGCGAGGTCAGCAGCGGAAATCGGCCCGCGATGAGATTGCCGGGCAATATCCAGATCGGGTGCGCGTCGCGCACGCCGTGCAGCACATCGACGACCAGGTAGTCGGGATTGACCGCGTCCATGTACAGGCCGGGCCACTGGATTTGCCACGCGACGGCGAACGCGAAGGCCAGCAGGATCAGCAGTGCCGCGGCCGTCGGGGCCACCGGGATGCGCGGAACGCGTTTCATCGGCCGGGAGCCTGCGCCGCGGTCACTCGGTTGGGTTGTCCGCCGCCGCTGGTCGGCACACTTTCGATAGCGCGTGCACGTTGCCGGAAGAACCGTTTGAGGTCGCGACAGGGACGCTCGACGCAATGCCACGAGAGCACCGCGAGCGCCAGTGTGAGCGGATACGCCAGAGCGAGCATCCGGTAGGGTGCCTCCGAGACGCCGAGCCATGCGATCAGCTGCTGCGTCGGATACGCGTAGATGAAGATGCCGTAGGAAAAATCCCCGTACCGTCCAAAGCGCGCCAGCCGTGGCAGCGGCCAGTGCGCAAACGCGATCGTGCCTGTGACCAGCAGCAGGTCCATGATCCAGTTGCTGAAGGGCGTGCCGAGTGCGAATGGCTGCGCCGCGGCGGCAATGGTGGCTGGCAACGCAAGCCAGCGCGAGCGCGCCGCTTGTGGATAAAGCGCCAGCAGTGCCGCACCAACGAAACACGCGAAGGCGTTGATCACCGGCCAGTCATCGGGCGTGCGGATACCCCATAACGCGCCGTCGGCGACGATCAAGACCGCCGCGCCGAGCCACGCCATGGTGGCGAGCAAACGCTTGCGCATCAGACCAACACAGCCGATGGCAAGCACGACGAGATAGGCCCGCACCTCATAGTACAGAGACCAAAGCGACCCATTGACAGCTTTTTCCGGCAGTTCGCGGAATACGCCGGGCAGGAAGAATTCGGTCTGCAAAAGCAAGTTGTGCCAGTAGAACCGCCAGGTGTCGGCATGGGTGAGGAAGGCGAATTTCGGCAGTTCCGTGACGATCGTGCCGAGCAACACGCAATATGCCAAGGCCACCGCCAACGCCGGAAAAATGCGCAGTACCCGCGCCGCGACGAATGCTGCAGGGCGCGGATTGCGCAGCCAACTCTGCGTGACCAGGTATCCGCTGATGACGAAGAACACGCGCACGGCCAATCCGCCGAACGTGAATTCCCCGCGGGTTGCGATCACCAGCGGTTCGTCACCACCGTGTGCCGTGAGGGCGAAGCAGTGCGAATACAGCACCGCGGAGGCCGCGACGAAGCGCGCGACGTCGAAATTGTTCGTGCCGTGTCCCGTCGCGTCCATCGTCGAAGAGAACGGCAATATCGCGGTGCGCATCTCAGCGTGCCGCCAAACGGAGCAGTCGTCCCACGAAATACCGCAAGCGGCCGAGGCGGCCGGCGTGCAATGCCGCCTGGGCCTGCTCCAGTTGCCGGGTGAGTGCGGTGTTGTCGCGGTACAGGCGCTGGTTGTGCTGGTCGCGGCGGGCGAGCAGCACGCGCAGTTCCTCGACGTCCGCCGCGGTCAGGGTGTGGCCGGCGCGGAAGCGTTCGGGCAGCGGGCGGTCCACGTAGATGGTCGAATGCGTGTCGGCCAGCTCCTCGGCGGGACGCTGCTTTGTATAAAAGTACAAGGCGATCGACTTGCGCGACAGCGTCTTCCTCGCCTCCGGCAGCGCGATGCGCGAAAAGCCGTGCCAGCTCCGCTCGGTGGTCTCGAAGATCACCGCGCGGTTGTAGAGCGGCGTGATCAGCGTGACGCGATCGTCCGGCGCGCGCGGATCGGAGTGCAGTTCGAGCGATCCGCCCCAGGCGTCGTCCCACTCGCGGTTCAGGTACACGATCAGATTCAGCCGCCGATGCCAGCGTTCCACCGGATGGCGGTTGAAGTCGACGTGCGGGTCGAGGTCCTGGCCTTCGCGGTTCTCGTGGGTGCCGCCGCCGAAGTACCACGGATCGTAGAGCAGCTCGGCGATGCCGGTGATGCGGCCGATCAGATCGAGGAATTCGCGCGAGCGGATGCCGTCGTCCAGCGCGGCGTAGGCCGGCCCGAGCGTGCGGATCCGCTCCACCGTCGACTTGTTGCCGAGCTCGCCGGCCTCGTTGCGCGCGTTACCGTGCTCGAACGGCGGAAATTCGGCGAGCAGCCGCGTGCAGAACTCGGGGGCGAGGAAATCGTCGATGACGACGTGCCGGAACGGCTGCGCCTCGCGGAAGCGCGCGGCGTGGTGATCGGCGTCGGCGGCGACGTGCGGGCTCAGCATGGGCGGACACGGGGGCTCGGACCGCGCATTGTGCCACAGCCGCCGCGCGGCACTCAGCGCATCCGTCGCAGTACGCGTTCGATGCCGGCGCGGCTTTGTGCGCGCAGCAGGGCGATGCGCAGGCCGAGCAACTGCGCGCGATCGCAGCCGGCGATCGCCTGGCGCACCTCCAGCAGCGAGCTCGGATGCATGCTGAAGGCGGTCAGCCCGAGCGCGAGCAGGAGCGCCGTGTAGCGTGGGTCGCCGGCCATCTCGCCGCACAGCGTCACCGGTTTGCGCGCGCGCGTGCCGACCGCGATGATCTCGTGGAGCGTGCGCAGCACCGCCGGATGCAGCGGATCGTACAGGGTCGCGAGCTGGTCGTTGTTGCGATCGACCGCGAGCAGGTACTGGGTCAGGTCGTTGGTGCCGATGGCGATGAAGTCGAGCTGCCGGATCAGGCTCGGCAGCGCGATCGCCGCGGCCGGCACCTCGATCATCGCGCCGAGCTCGAAATGATCGGCGATCTCGTGGCCGCCGGAGCGCAGCTCGCGCGCGCAGTCCTCGATCAGCGCGCGTACCACGGCGATTTCCTCGCCGGTGGTCACCATCGGCACGAGGATGCGCACCAGGCCGTAGTTGGACGCGCGCAGGATCGCACGCAGTTGCGTGGCGAACAGCGCCGGGCGGCGCATCGCCAGGCGCACGCCGCGCACGCCGAGCGCGGGATTCGGTTCCTGGCCGAGTGCGAGCCCGGTGGCATCGGCCTTGTCCGCGCCGAGATCGAGCGTGCGGATCGTCACCGGCGCGCCGCCCATGCCGAGCACCAGATCGCGGTAGGCGGCGAACTGTTCCTCCTCGTCGGGCAGTTCGTGGCGCTGCAGGAACAGGAATTCGGTGCGGTAGAGGCCAACACCGGCGGCGCCGCAGGCGCGCGCCTGGGCGATGTCGGCGGGCAGTTCGGCGTTGGCGTAGAGCGCGATCTCGACGCCGTCGCGGGTGCGCGTGCGCTCGTGCTTCAGGCGCGCGAGCTGTTCGACGCTGCGCGCCTGTTCGCGCTGGAACTGGCGGTAGCGCGCGAGATCCTGCGCGGTCGGATGCACCACGACCTCGCCCGAGGTGCCATCGACCAGCAGCAGATCGTCGTCGGTGATGTGCCGGAGCGCCTCGTGCGCGCCCACCACCATCGGCAGGCGCATGCTGCGGGCGAGGATCGCGCTGTGCGACAGCGGGCTGCCGCCGGTGGTCACCACGCCGAGCACGCCGTGTTCGGTCAGATGCGCGAGCTCCGCCGGCGCCACGGTCTCGCCGACCAGCACGGTGCCGACGCGCGAGGCGATCTGGCGCTCGGCCGGCGTGGTGTCGCGCGCGAGCGCCGCCTGCACGCGGCCGATCACGTGATCGACGTCCTCGCGCCGGCTGCGCAGATACGGGTCGTCGATCGCCTCGAATGCGGCGACCAGCCGATCGCGCTGCCGTTTCAGCGCAGCACTCGCGCGGTAGCGGCCCTGGCGGATGAGCGCGTACAGACCCTCGGTCAGCTCCGGATCTTCGAGGATCAGGCTGTGCGCGTCGATGAACTCGCCGACCTCGCGGGCGAGCGCGCCGTGCAGTTTTTCGCGCAATTGCCTAAGCTCGTCGCGCGCGTGCGCCAGCGCGCCCTGCAGCCGTGCGACTTCGGCCTCGACCTCGGCTTCGGGCAGTGGCCGCTCGTCGACGCCGATCTGGGTCGGCTCGACCAGGCGCGCGCGGCCGAGCGTCATGCCGCGCGCGGCCGGGGTGCCGGCGATGACGAAGCGCGTGCTCACGCGCCCTCGTCGAACTTGCGCGCGAACAGATCGGCCATCGCCTCGAGCGCAGCGTGCTCGTCGACGCCGTCGGCGCGCAGGGTGATGGTCTGGCCGCAGCCGGCGGCGAGCATCATCACGCCCATGATGCTCTTGGCGTTGACCTCGCGGCCGCGATGCACCAGCCAGGCGTTGGCCTTGAAGTCCTGCAACCGCTGCACGAGCTTGGCCGAGGCGCGCGCGTGCAGGCCGAGCTTGTTGCTGATGGTGATCTCGCGTTCAACCATGGTCGATGCGAATGCCGGTGCGGCCGCCGCTCGCCGCGGTCTGCGCCAGTTCGAGCAGCGAATGTTCGGGATAGTTGAGCGTGCGCAGCAGCATCGGCAGGTTGAGGCCGGAGACGCGGTGCACGGTCAGGCCGAGATCGAGCAGCTTCTCGGCGACGTTGCTCGGTGTGGCGCCGTAGACGTCGGTGAGCACGAGCACGCCGTCGCCGCTGTCGAGCGCGCGCACCCGCGCCGCGGCGGCGCGCAGCGCGGCGTCGAAGTCGCTGCCCGGCGGGATGGCGAGCGCATCGAGTGCGAGCGGAATGCGGCCGAGGATGCGGCGCGCGGTGGAGATCAGCGCCTCGCCCATGTCTTCGTGGGTGAGCAGCAGGATGCCGACGCTCATTCCAGCTCCCGATGGAACGTCAGTACCTGCTCGCGCGTGGCGCGGAAGTGCTCGGCCAGGCGCTCGCAAAGGTATACCGACCGGTGGCGGCCGCCGGTGCAGCCGACGCAGATCGTGACATAGGAACGGTTGTCGGCCTCGAAGCGCGGCAGCCAGGTGTCGAGGAACGCGCGCACGTCGGCGAGGAAGCGGCCGACCTCCGGTTTGGCCTCGAGCCACGCGCGCACCGCGCCGTCGCGCCCGGACAGCGGCCGCAGCTGCGTGTCCCAATGCGGATTCGGCAGGCAGCGCGCGTCGAACAGGAAATCCGCATCGGCCGGCACGCCGCGCTTGTAGGCGAACGACTCGAACAGCAGCGACAGCGGCCCGCCGGCCATGCCAAGCTCGGTCGCGATCAGCCGGCGCAACTGATGCACGTTGAGATCGCCGGTGTCGATCACGCGCTCGGCGATCGCCGCGAGCGGCGCGAGCAGCCGGCGTTCGCGCGCGATCGCATCGCCGAGCGACAGCCCCTCACCGCTCAGCGGGTGGCGCCGGCGCGTGTCGGAATAGCGCTTGAACAGCACCTCGTCCGGCGCGTCGAGAAAGATCAGCCGGTGCTCGATGTTGGCGAGCCCGGCCAGCACCTGCGGCAGGGTGGTGAGGTCGCGGCTGCGGTTGCGCACGTCGATGCCGACGGCCAGCCGCGGATGCAGGCCCGCCTGCGCCACCTCGGCGACGAACGCGGGCAGGAGCGCGCTCGGCAGATTGTCCACGCAGTAGTAGCCGAGGTCCTCGAGCGTGCGCAGCGCAATGGTCTTGCCCGAGCCGGACATGCCGCTGACCACGATCAGGCGCGTGGCGGCGGACGTGGCCTGGTCGTCGGTCATGCCGCCGGCCCGGAGCGTGAGCGGTACGCGGTGCGCGGTGCGCGGAACGAGCATCCGCTTGCGGCTTCTTGCCGCTCACCGCTCACCGCCCACCGCTCACGCTTTCCCGTCACCATGGCGCCTGCCTGCGCATCTGGTGCGCCTGACGGTCGAGGAACGTCTGCGCCGGATCGACGCCCTTGGTCTTGAGCACGTGGTTGCGCACCGCCGCCTCGACCAGCACCGCCAGGTTGCGGCCGGGCGCGACCGGAATCGTGGTCATCGGGATGCGCGTGTCCAGCACCTCGCGGTAGCTGTTGGCGCCGTAGATGCGCTCGAGCCCGCTCTGCTCGAGCGGCTGTTCGCGCGGCATCACCGCCAGGTGCACGATCAGGCGCAGGTACTTCGACGGCTTGACCGCGGTGTGGCCGAACATCTCGCGCACGTTGAGGATGCCCAAGCCGCGCACTTCGAGCAGGTCCTGCAGCATCTCCGGACAGGTGCCGTCGATCACGTCGGGCGCGATCTGCAGGAACTCCGGGGCGTCGTCGGCGACCAGGCGATGGCCGCGGGTGATGAGTTCGAGCGCGAGCTCGCTCTTGCCGGAACCGGATTCGCCGGTGATCAGCACACCGATCGAATACACCTCCATCAGCACGCCGTGCAGGGTCACGCGCCGCGCCAGCATGCGCGCGAGGTGGTATTGCAGATAGGTGAGCAGCTCGTGGCCGCGCTGCGCGCTCACCCACACCGGCGTGTCGGTTTCGTTGGCGGCGTCGCGCAGATCCGCCGGTACGGTCTGGTCCTTGGTGACGATCAGCGCGGTCGGCTGAAAGCCCACGATCTTCTGGATCATCTCCCAGCGCAGGCGCGAGTCGAGGCTGTCGAGCCAGGCGAGTTCCTCGGAGCCGACGATCTGGATCTTGTTCGGGTAGATGATGTTGAGATAGCCGGCCAGCGACGGCCGTCGCGACTGCTTCTCCGCCGGCACGATCGCGCGCGTCTCGCCGCGTTGACCCGCGACCCAGCGCAGCGACAGCCGGGAACCGACTCGATCGAACAATTCGCGGGCGGTGAGGCGATCCATGGCGGCGGCGGGTGGCTCGCGTGCATTGTGCCAGCATCCGCGCCGCGCGTCGCGTGGGCTCAGGCGAGCGGCAGCAGGATTTCCACCTCCAAACCGCCGCCCTCGGCGTTGGCGGCGTGGATGCGCCCGCCCTGCCGCTCGATGGCGCGCTTGGCGATGGCGAGCCCCAGGCCGCTGCCGCCGCTGCGCCGCGCGCGCGCGGCGTCGGCGCGGAAGTAGGGCTCGAAGATGCGCACGCAATCGCCCGGCGCCACACCCGGCCCGCAGTCGCGCACGCGCAGCCGCGCCTGGCCGTCGATGCGGTCCAACCGCAGCAGCACGGTGCTGCCGGCGGCGGTGTAGGTGACGGCGTTGCGCACCACGTTCTCGATCGCGCTGGTGAGCAGGTCCGCCTCGGCGCGCACGGTGAGCGGCATGCTCTGGGCGACGTGCAGGGCGCACGGTCGCGCCTGCGCCTCGAACGCGGCGTCGGCGGCGATGTCGGCGACCAGTTCGTGCAGGGCGACGTCCTCGACCCGGGTCGGCGTGGTCGTCTCCATCCGCGAGAGCTGGATCGCCTGGCCGATCATCTCCTCCAGCCGCAGCGCCTCGCGTTCGATGCGGTCCAGTTGCGCGGCGAGCTCCGCCGGCGCCTGCGCGCGCGCCAGCTCGAGCGCCACGCGCAGGCGCGACAGCGGCGAGCGCATCTCGTGCGAGACGTCGCGGATCAGGCGCTGCTGGCCCTCGACCAGATCCTTCAGGCGCGCGGCCATCTGGTCGAACTCGCGCGCCAGGGCGAGGATCTCGGCGCTGCGCCCGAACGGCAGATCGCCGACGCGGGCGGACAGATCGCCGCGCGCCACGCGGCGCGCGCTGCGGCGGATCTGCGCCAGCGGCGCGGTGATGTAGGCGGCGAGCAGCAGGCTGAAGCCGGCGCTGATCACCATCGCCACGGCGACGTGGGTCCAGAACGTGTTCGGTCGCCGGTAGAGCAGGCGCAGCAGCGCCGGACCGCGGAAGCGCGCCACCGCCACGTATTGCGCACCGTCGGGCGCGGTCAGCCGGCGCAGGCGCATGCGCTGGTAGTGCAGGCCCTCGCTGTCGGCGACGGGGTTGGCGATCGCCTCACGCACCTCGGGCGGCACCTCGCGGCCGAGCACGTCGCGCTGCTCCGCGTCGAGCACGTAGACGATCACGTGGCGCAGCTCCTGCATGTCGCGCAGGCGCTGGCGCATGCCGTCCATGCCGCCGTCGCGCAGGGCGTGGGCGGCGCTGCGCAGCTCGTCGTTCAGCACGAAGTCCATGCGCGTCAGATCGAGGCCGGGCAGCTTCTCGTTCTCGAAGTTGTACGAGGTGGTCCAGGCGATCGCCAGGATCAGCGCCACGCTGGCGACCCAGAACAGGCCGAAGATGCGCCAGAACAGGCGACGCATCGTCAGGACTCGTCCACCACGCGGAACAGGTAGCCGCCGCGATGCACCGTGCCGATCAGCGACTCGCCATCGGCCGCCGGGCCGAGCTTGCGCCGCAATTTGGAAATGTGCACGTCGATGCTGCGGTCGAACGGCCCGAGCGGGCGGCCGAGCACGTCCTGCGACAGCGTTTCCTTGCTGACCACGCGGCCGGCCTCGCGCATCAGCACGGCGAGGATGTTGAACTCGGTGCCGGTCAACTGCACCGGCTCGCCGCGCACGGTCACGCTGCGCGAGGCGGCGCGCAGCGCCACCGGCCCGACCGCGAGATCGACGACGCGGCCGCCCTCGGCCTCGCCGCGCGTGCGGCGCAGGATCGCGCGCAGGCGCGCGGCGAGTTCGCGCGGATTGCACGGCTTCGGCACGTAGTCGTCGGCGCCGAGCTCGAGGCCGAGGATGCGGTCGATATCCTCGCCGAGCGCGGTCAGCATCAGCACCGGCAGCTGCGAAGACCGGCGCAGCTCGCGCAGCAGTTCCAGGCCGGTGCGCTGCGGCAGCATCACGTCGAGGATGACGGCATCGTAGTCGCCGGCCTGCGCGCGCTTGAGCGCGCTGTCGCCGTCGTGCGCCACGTCCACCGCGAAGCCCTCGCGGCCGAGATAGTCGCCGAGGAGCTGGCACAGCTCCTCGTCGTCGTCGGCAAGCAGAATGCGGGCTTCGCTCACGACCGTGAGTTTACAAAGACCACGCTCCGCCGGCGCGGCGTTTACACCGATTTACGCAATCGAGGGCGTCGCGGCCGAAGGACTCCGTGGTCGGCGCGGTCGAGGCCGCGCGCTCGCGCATCGACAGATAGCCGGCGGGGTCGAAGCCAGGCGAGGTCCTGCAGGGCGCAAGTCGAGCCGGAGCAGATCGAGGCGCGGCGGCCGGAGGCGTGCAACGCGCGTTTGACGTTGCCAAGCACGACGTTGACCCAGCGCGCGCCGCGGACTTCGGTCGCCGCAGGCCGGACAGCGGAATCCACGCGGCCAGCGCGCGCGATACAGGGCGCGGCGGCACATGGCTTCGGTGCCGTAGTGCGCGACGAACTCGACCATCGACAGGCCGGGCTGGAACTGGATCGGATTCATGGCCATGATGATGCCCCTGTGGGTTGCGGTGGAGCGATCATCCGCCATCTTCGTCGCAAATCCTGCGACGATGCGCTGAGGTTCGACGCTAATCGGGTATATACTTCACATGTCCCTCTCTTCTCCCCGCGTGTGGCACGAACAGAAGAGCATTTCTTCGCGCTCCACAAGGTCTGTTGTGCAAACGCAGTGGCACTCCTGGATAGCCTCGTCGCAATTCGATTGGATTTGGGTAACATATGCGCGCCAGAAATACTCCCGACCGTCAGGTAAGAACCGCATATCCAAGCGGCCACTACTACTCGCCCGTAGTCGACCCAGAGCAGTTGAATTGCGATTTGGTATGGCCAGCCAAGCCGGAAATACTCGGCATAGACTTTAGCGATTCTAGTCACCGCGCTATTCTGGAGAATGTTTTTCCCAGGTACATGCCTGACTATGACTATCCTGAGCACGCTGACTCCGCAGCGACCCCAACAAATTTCTACACTCAGAACCACGCATTTAGCTGGCTAGACAGCCGCTCCTATTTCGTGCTTCTACGCCATTGGAAGCCCAAACGGATAATAGAAGTTGGTTCCGGTTTTTCTACGTTGCTTGCCGGAGATGTCAATCGCCGGTTTCTAAATTCCAGCATCGACATAACTTGCATCGAGCCGTATCCACTCGACTTTTTACGTGATGGCGTACCCGGCGTGCAAAAACTATTGGAGCAGAAGGTACAGGATGTTTCCTTCGTAGAATTTGAACAGTTAGAGAAGGGCGATATTCTTTTCATCGACTCGTCGCATGTCGCCAAGACAGGAAGCGACGTTAACTTCCTTTATTTCGAGGTATTACCTCGCCTAGCTTCTGGCGTGCGAATTCATATTCACGATATTTTCCTGCCTCACGATTATCCTCGTGACTGGGTCCTCCAAGAAAACCGCAGCTGGAATGAGCAATACCTTCTTAGGGCGTTGCTGATGTACAGCACCGCTTTTCGAGTATTGTTTGGTTGCAGCTACGCCTACTGGCGATTTCCAGATCTCGTTCGCGCCGGCATCGCTCACGCACGCGGTCACGCGTTCGGGGGCGGGAGTTTTTGGATCGAACGGATCTAATCGGCTCCCCAACGAATCGCTCCGGGCGCGATCGTCATTCCTTTTTGAGGGCAAGCTGTACCTGACCTGCCCCATGCCTTGTTGGTCTTGCACACCGCCCAATCGCCAGAACCTGCGCCACCGTACTTGTGATAGTACGGCCTGTCGGGACTGTATTTCTGACTCAAATAGAAACCGAGATCGTGAGAAGGTGCTGTCGCCGCTGTCGTCGTCGCGCTAACCTTGATAGTGCCAAGCGTTGTTGTGTTCTTTCCGTCTTGCGACTCAGCCGCCGGCTGCTCGCCCGGTTTCGTTGTCGGTGCATTGCTGAGGGCCATCTGGCTCGACGCCTCGGCGTGCGCATGGCGACCGTACTCGCAGACGTCGAGAAGTAGCCCCGGCGATGGCCGTGCCGCGGCGATCGGTGCGACATCTCGAACCCGAGCGCCGATGCAGTAGTTATTCCGCCGCGGCCGCGCGCAGCGCGGGTTCGGTGATGCGCTCGTGGTGGGTGGCCGAGAGTTTCTTCATCAGCGGCAGCACGGCCACGGCGATCGCGGTGCAGACGATGCCGGCGTAGCCCAGCTTGTTGAACAGCGCGGTGTAGATCGGCAGGCTCTGCACCGGATCGGTGAGATCCTGCGGCACGGCGGCGTAGTTGGCGACGATGCCGCCCAGGTACTGCGAGATGCCGACGCCGACGTAGTAGGCGCCCATCATGAAGCCGCCCATGCGCGCGGGCACGTAGCGCGCGATCATGGCGAGCCCGAGGCCGCTGACCAGCAGCTCGCCGAGCGAGTACAGCCCGTAGCCCCAGATCATCACCCACGACGAGGTCTTGCCGGCGTCCGCGTAGCTGCCGGCGAGGCCGTAGATGAAGAACCCGGCGGCGACCACGGCGAAGCCGAGCGCGAACTTGGCGGCGATCGGCAGATCCCGGCCGCGCTTGCCGGCGGCGGCGTAGAGCCAGGCGAGCGGCGGCGAAAGCAGCATGATCCAGATCGGATTGAGCGCCTGATATTGCGCCGGCAGCCAGGTGAACAGGTGCCAGCCGAACAGGTTCTGGTTCCAGTCCACGTTGCGCAGCGCGAACAGCGACAGCGAGGTGGACATCTGCTGATAGAAGATGAAGAAGAAGATGGTCTGGATGGTGAGCACCAGCGCCGCGATCAGGCCGGCGCGCTCGTCGCGGTGGCTGCGCGCGATGAGATAGCCGAAGATGCCGAGCATGGCGATGCCGGCGGCGACGACGAACCCGCGCGCGATCTCGCGGTGGCCGAGGATCACGGTCGCGACGACCACGCACACCGCGCCGGCGCCGAGCAGTCTGGCCAGCGACAGCGGCGCGAACGGCGCGCGGTCCGGGTCCGAGCCGATGTGCGCCATCGAGGCGCGCATGAAGTAGAAGTTCACCAGGCCGACGACGAGGCCGGCGCAGCACACGCCGAACGCCGCGTGCCAGCCGAACTGGTTCGCGTACCAGGCGTTCACCCAGTCCTTGACCAGCGGCGTGAGCAGCATCGAGACGGTCGAGCCGATGTTCACTGCCATGTAGTAGATCGTGAACGCGCTGTCGATCTTGGCGTCGTCGCCTTCGTAGATCTTGCGCACCAGGTTGCCGGCGTTCGGCTTGAACAGGCCGTTGCCGACCACGATCACGCCGAGCGCGGCGTAGAGGAAATCGGGGTTCTCGGTCGGCAGCGTGATCAGCCCGTAGCCGAGCGCGAGGATCGCCGCGCCGGTGAGCATGGTGCGGCGCGTGCCGAACACGCGATCGCCGACCCAGCCGCCGACCGCCGGCGCGACGTAGATCAGCGCCGAGGCCGCGCCCCAGACCAGATTGGCGCGTTCGTCGTCGAAGCCCAGGCGCTGCACCATGTAGTACACGATCAGCGCCTGCATGCCGTAGAAGCCGAAGCGCTCCCACAGCTCGATCAGGAATACGGTGGTGAAGGACTTGGTCTGGGAAACGGGCGGATTCGCGGTGGCCATGGCGCGGGATCGGGCAAGGAAAATCGAAGCGTAGCGCATCTCCCGCGCGGATGCGTGTGCGGTTGCGGAAACGCCGGGGAGGGGTCAGCGGCGGGCGGCGGCGGCCGGCGCCACGAAGCGGCCGAACAGCATCGCGGCGAACAGGGTCACCAGCGCGGCCAGCGCGATCGAGCCGAGCACGTCGGACAGGAAGTGGTAGCTCTCGTCGATGCGTGCCAGGGCGATGAACACCGGCACGATCAGGAGCGGCACGCGGTAGCGCGGGAACAGGTACGCGAGCGGCAGGAACAGGCCGAAAAAGAACGCCACGTGGCCGGAGGGAAACGAGTTACCGCCGGCGAACCACAGGTGCTCCCAGCCGTGCGCCATCGCCTCCTGCGGACGCAGGCGGCCGAACAGCGTCTTGAGCGCGTAGCCCGCGCCGATGGTGGCGAGTTGCACGCCGCCGGTGAAGACCAGCGCACGTGCGGCGTAGCTGCGGCGGTCGCGCAGACAACCGAGCAGGCCGAGCCCGACCAGACTGCCGCCGAGCAGCAGCGCCGAGAGCGCCGGGTTGTGCAGCAGCGTGCGGCCGGAGACGGCATCGAGCAGGCGCGTGCCCTGCACGAACACCGCGGAACTGGCGAGCGCCGAGGCGTGGATCGTCTGTGCCAGGTGACGATCGAAGACGAAGATGCTGAGCAGGGCCAGGGCGGCGCAGACGATGGCGGTGAGGGCGAGCGCGCGTTTGCTCATGCGCCGATGATGCCACAAGCCGGACGCGGTCGGATATGGCATGATACGCCGCCTTTCCGCCCGCGAATCCGCACGCACCATGCTGATCTTCGAGCTTTCGCAACCCGGCCGCACCGCCGCGGCCCAGCTCGCCGCCGATCGCCCGTTGCCGGACGATCTGCCGCCGGCCCTGCGACGCACCACGCCGATCGGTCTGCCGGAAGTGTCCGAGCTGCAGGCGCTGCGCCACTACACGAATCTGTCGCGCAAGAATTTCTCGATCGACACCCAGTTCTACCCGCTCGGCTCGTGCACGATGAAGTACAACCCGCGTGCCTGCCACGCACTGGCGATGCTCGATGGCTTTCTCGCGCGCCATCCGTACGCGCCCGAAGCGCTGAGCCAGGGATTTCTCGCCTGCATGTACGAATTGCAGGAGATCCTCGCCGACGTCACCGGCATGAAGGGCGGCGTTTCGCTCGCGCCGATGGCCGGCGCGCAGGGCGAATTCGCCGGCGTGGCCATGATCATGGCCTATCACCGCCATCGCGGCGACACCGCGCGCACCGAGATCATCGTGCCGGACACCGCGCACGGCACCAATCCGGCGACGGCGACGATGTGCGGCTGCACCGTGCGCGAGATCCCCACCGGCGCCGACGGCGACGTCGACGTCGAGGCGCTGAAGCGCGTGCTCGGGCCGAAGACTGCCGGGATCATGCTGACCAATCCGTCCACGATCGGCGTGTTCGAACGCCGCATTGTGGAAATTTCCAGATTGGTGCACGACGCCGGCGGCCTGCTCTACTACGACGGCGCCAACCTCAACGCCATCCTCGGCAAGGTGCGGCCGGGCGACATGGGTTTCGA
>JAJPHA010000017.1 GCA_021325475.1 Rhodanobacteraceae bacterium
CGGGAGAAGGTGGCGCGAAGCGCCGGATGAGGTCGAAGTTGCTGCGCCTACGTGATGCCATGAAAGGCATCGCGTGCAGCAACTGAGGAGGAGGCAGGGACGCCGACCGGAGGTGAACTCCAGGGAGGGTTTCCGATAACCGGACCCTCACCCCAATCCCTCTCCCGATGGGAGAGGGACTCAAGCATGAAGGATGGAGGAAATTGATGTGAAAGCAACCATCGCAGTTCTCCCCGGCGACGGCATCGGTCCGGAGGTCACGCGCGCAGCGGTCGAGGTGCTGCGCGCGGTCGCGCGCAAGGACGGCGGCTACCAGTTCAGCTTCGTCGAACATCCGATCGGCGGCGCGGCGATCGATGCCTGCGGCGAGCCGCTGCCGGCGCAGACGCTGGCGGCGTGCCGGAGCGCCGACGCGGTGCTGCTCGGCGCCGTCGGCGGACCGAAGTGGTCGGATCCGGACGCGAAAGTACGCCCGGAGCAAGGCTTGCTGGCGCTGCGCGCGGCGCTCGGCGTGTACGCCAATCTGCGCCCGGTGCGCGTGCATCCGCGACTGGCCTCGCTGTCGCCGCTGAAGAACGACAAATTGCACCACGTCGACATGCTGTTCCTGCGCGAGCTGACCGGCGGCGCCTACTTCGGCGCGAAGACGCGCAGCGCCGACGACGCCAGCGACGAATGCCGCTACAGCGTCGCCGAGATCGAGCGTGTCGCGCGCCGCGCGTTCGCGTTGGCGCGTCTGCGGCGCAAGCACGTCACCCACGTCGACAAGGCGAACGTGCTCGAGACCTCGCGCCTGTGGCGCAGCACGGTCGCGCGCGTGGCGCAGGAATTTCCCGACGTCACGCTCGAGCACCAACTGGTCGATTCGATGGCGATGCTGCTGCTGACGCGGCCGAGCGCCTACGACGTGATCGTCACCGAGAACCTGTTCGGCGACATCCTCACCGACGAGGCGGCGGCGCTGGCGGGCTCGCTCGGCCTGCTGCCGTCGGCCTCGCTCGGCGACGGCAAGGCCGGGTTGTACGAGCCGATCCACGGCTCCGCGCCCGACATCGCCGGCCAGGGCCTGGCCAACCCGCTCGGCGCGATCCTGAGCGCGGCGCTGCTGCTGCGCCATTCGCTCGAGCTCGAATACGCCGCCACCGACATCGAATATGCGGTCGACCGGGTGATCGAGCGCGGCGTGCTGACCCCCGATCTCGGCGGCGACGCCAACACCGCGGAAGTCACCGCGGCCGTGATCGACCTGCTCGGCACCGGCGAGTGCCGCGTGGCGGCGTGAGCGCCAACATGTCCACAAACGGCAAAAGTGGAAAACTGCGCAGCGCGCGGATCACGGCCGGCCCGGATCGCGCGCCGGCGCGCGCCATGCTGCGCGCGACCGGGCTCGACGACGCGGCGATCGCGCGCCCGCTGGTCGGCGTGGTGCACAGTTGGTCGAACGTGTCGCCGTGCAATCTCCATCTGCGTGAACTCGCCGCCGCGGCCTGCGCGGGCGTGCGCGCGGCCGGCGGCACGCCGTTCGAGTTCAACACCATCGTGGTGACCGACGGCATCGCCATGGGCACGCCCGGCATGCGCGCCTCGCTGGTCAGCCGCGAGGTGATCGCCGATTCGATCGAGCTCGCGGTCGAGGGCCATTGCCTGGACGCGGTGCTGGTGCTGTGCGGCTGCGACAAGACCATTCCGGCCGCGGCGATGGCGTTGGCGCGCATGAATCTGCCGGGTCTCGCGCTGTACGGCGGCTCGATCGCGCACGGCACGCTGGACGGCAAGCCGATCACGATCCAGGACGTGTTCGAGGCGGTCGGCGCGCACGGCGCAGGCAAACTGTCGGCGGAACAACTGCGCAAAGTGGAAAAGCGCGCCTGTCCCGGCGCCGGCGCCTGCGGCGGCCAGTTCACCGCGAACACCATGGCGATGGTATTGACCGCGCTCGGCCTGTCGCCGCTCGGCGCCAACGACGTGCCGGCCACGCACCCGGACAAGCGTGCGGTCGCGCGCCGCTGCGGCGAACTGGTGATGGACTGCCTGCGCGCCGACCGTCGTCCGCGCGACGTGCTCACGCCGGCGGCGTTCCACAATGCCGCGCGGCTGGCCGCGGCCACCGCCGGTTCGACCAACGCGGTGCTGCATCTGCTGGCGATCGCGCACGAGGCCGGGCAGCCGCTCGATCTCGAGATCTTCGAGCGCATGTCGCGCACCACCCCGGTGATCGCCGATTTGAAGCCGGCCGGACGCTACACCGCGGTCGAATTGGCCGCCGCCGGCGGCACCGCCACGGTCGCACGCGAATTGTATAAAGGTGGATTGTTGGAAAATTCGCCGACCCTGACCGGGCGCAGCCTGTTCGAGGAGCTCGATGCCGCACCGCCGGCGCCCGCTGGCCAGCAGGTCGTGCGGCCGCTGTCCGCGCCGCTCAAGCCGCACGGCGGTTATTCGATCCTGTACGGCAATCTGGCGCCGGAAGGTTGCGTGCTCAAGCTCGCGGGGCAGGGCATCGGCCGCTTCGAAGGCCCGGCGCGCGTGTTCGACGGCGAGGAGCCGTGCTTCGCCGCGGTGCAGGCGGGCAGGATCGCCGCCGGCGACGTCGTCGTGATCCGCAACGAAGGGCCGGCCGGCGGGCCCGGCATGCGCGAGATGCTGGCGGTCACCGCGGCGTTGGTCGGGCGCGGCCTGGGCGGTTCGGTGGCGCTCGTCACCGACGGCCGCTTCAGCGGCGCCACGCACGGTTTCATGGTCGGCCATGTCGCGCCGGAGGCGGCGCGCGGCGGTCCGCTCGCGCTGCTCGCCGACGGCGATCGCGTGGTCATCGACGCCACCGCACGCACGCTCGAAACGGACGCCGATCTCGACGCGCGCCGCGCCGCATGGCAAGCGCCGCCGCCGCGAGTCGCGCGCGGCGTGCTGGCGAAATACGCGAAGACGGTGGGTTCCGCGGCGCGCGGGGCGGTGATCGAGGTTTAGCAAGTACGTCATTCCGGCAGGGACTGCCGGAATCCAGGGGCCATGGACGGCAAGACGGCGCGGAGCATCACGTCCCTGTGCTCTGGATCCCGGCAAACCCTGCCGGGATGACGAAAGGGATACATTGTGGAGAAATTGGAAATGTCTACTGAAGCGAAAGCAACCACCAAAGCTCTCGAACACCAGCGCATCGCCGTGCTGGGCTACGGCAGCCAGGGGCGGGCGCACGCGCTCAATCTGCGCGATTCCGGCCTCGACGTCGTGATCGGCCTGCGCCGCGGCGGCGCGAGCTCGGCCAGGGCGCAGGCGGACGGTTTTCGCGTGCAGGAGCCGGCCGAGGCGGTGCAAGCCGCCGAGCTCGTCGCCGTGCTGACGCCGGACATGGTGCAGCCGAAACTGTATACCGAAGCGATCGCGCCCAACCTCAGGCCGGGCGCAGCGCTGCTGTTCGCGCACGGGTTCAACGTGCACTACAAGACGATCGAGCCGCGCGCGGACATCGACGTGATCCTGGTCGCGCCGAAGGGCCCGGGGGCGCTGGTGCGCAGGGAATTCGAGATCGGCCGCGGCGTGCCGTGCCTGTACGCGGTGCATCAAGATGCCAGCGGCCAGGCGCGCGAGAAAGCGCTGGCCTACGCCGCCGGAATCGGCGGTGCGCGGGCGATGCTGATCCAGACCGATTTCAGGGAAGAAACCGAAACCGACCTGTTCGGCGAACAGGCCGTATTGTGCGGCGGCGTGAGCGAGCTGGTGCGGCACGGTTTCGAGACGCTGGTGGAGGCGGGCTATCGGCCGGAGATCGCCTACTACGAGGTGATGCACGAGCTCAAGCTCATCGTCGATCTGTTCTACGAGGGCGGCTTGACCCGGATGCTGGCGTTCGTGTCCGAAACCGCCCAGTACGGCGACTACACGCGCGGACCGCGCGTGGTCGACGCGGGCACCAGGGACCGGATGCGCGCGGTGCTGAAGGAGATCCAGGACGGCACGTTCGCGCAGGAATGGACCGCCGAACACGCCGCCGGCCTGCCGAACTACCAGGCGCTCAAGCAGAAGGATCTGGAGCATCCGATCGAAATCGTCGGCGCGGCGCTGCGCGCGCGGATGCCGTGGCTGCAGGTGCAGCAAGCGGCCACGGCGACGCCGGCGCTGAAGAAGGTGGGATGAAGGCAAGCGTCAAGAGCGTTGCCTTCTCCCGCCGGGAGAAGGTGGCGCGAAGCGCCGGATGAGGTCGAAGTTGCTGCGCCTACGTGATGCCATGAAAGGCATCGCGTGCAGCAACTGAGGAGGAGGCAGGGACGCCGAC
>JAJPHA010000080.1 GCA_021325475.1 Rhodanobacteraceae bacterium
CATTACATCGCCGCGGGGATCCGGGATCGGATAAACGCCGACGGGCGCGCCGGAGCCATCGGCCTGCGATCTGTCGGGTGGCTGGCGGAAGGGGGAGGCGCCGCCGTACCGGTCGGGGCGTTCGCGAGCCGCTTCAGCGCGGCGGTTCGCCTGCCTGACCCACACAACGAAGGATACGGCGTTCCAGTTCCTGCATCGACTCGGGAGACTCCTTGGCAGCCAGCAGCGGCGCAAGCTCCCGCCGTACCAGGTCGAGATCGAGCCTACGCCCCTGACGCTCCAGAATGCTGGTGACATCGGCCCAGTCCCTGTCGCGGCCGGCGAAAGCCTTCATCACCAGCAGATCCTCCGCCGAACAGGTCTGCAGCGACAGGCTCGAACCCAGATCCCACGGGCTGGAGCGCCCCACCACTCGCGCTTCATACGGCAGACCGGCAAGTGCGATGTCCACGCCAACGCCATTCTGTGCCCGCGCAAGAATGACGCGTGATCGGATGGCGAATTCTTCCGCATCGCCGATCCGCGCTTCCAGATGGGCGAGCAGCGCCTTGACCGCGTCAACTTCGCCACCCGCTGCGCCGCCAGTGCCGCTTCCAGCACCGGCCCGATGCTCACTCGAGCCCTCGCCGCAGTTTCAGGAACAGGCGCTGCTGTTCCACCAAGCCACTGCTCGCGCGCAGCGGTGGTATGGAATGACCCTGCAACAGCACGAAGCGGCGGACGGACGCGGCCTCGCTCATTTCCTGCACGGCGCGCAGGCGTTCCTGGTCCAGCAGCCGGGCGCGGTCCTGCCAGACGCGGACCAGCGCGCGTGCGTCCGTGAGCTCGGTGAGTTCTTGCGAAGGCGGCGACTGCGGCATGGTATGCATTCTATCGTGAAGCCGGGTCGGCCTCAGTCGCCCACCGCGAGCCCCAACCGTTCCCGCAATCGCCGGAACACGGCCGGGTCCACCGGCGGGTCCATGCGTTGCCCCAGGCGCTCGGCGTCGTCTACCAGCGCCTCGACCAACTCCGCGCCTTCCGGATCGCGCATCGCCGCGCGCGGCGTGCGGCCGCCGAGGGCGGGAATCGCCTCGTCGATCCAGCGGTCGTAATGACGCGCGACGTACTCGGCGACCAACGCGCTCAGTTCCGGCGAGTCGCGCAGGGCACGATCTTCGGCGCTCGGCGGCGGCGCGCGACCGCCGGCATCGTCCTCGAGCGCCCGTTCCAGCGACTGGATTTCCGTCGCGCGATGGCGTGCTCGATCGCCGAGGCGTTCGGCCACGAGGCGACGCAGCGTCTCGGCCCGCTCGTACGAGTTGACGTCGGCCAGCATGTGTCCACCCTCGATGCGGATGCGGCCGAGCATGGTGTTGCCAAAGCTCGCGTCCTGGCTGTTGCCGGCCTTCTTCCACGCCACCGTGGCGCAGCGGAGGTTGCCGTCTGCGTCGTACTGCGCCTCGGCCGGTTCGTCGTCCGGCGCGGCCTCGAAGTCGAGGTCGCGCAGCGCGTCGTAGGCTTCCTGCGCCGATTCGATGTCGAACACCAGACGCTGCAACACCAGTTTGTCGCCGTCGGTGTTGTGCAGTTCCGGCATCTGCGGATAGAGGATACGTTCGGCCAGATCGAGATAAAGCTGGCGCAGTTCCAGGTCGTATTCCCGCAGCGCATCGCGCGAGGCGGTGACCGCGCCCCGGGCCATGACCTGCCGCAGCTGGATCACTGCGATCTTCTCGCCCGGCGGCAACATCACCGGACTGCACGCTTCCAGCAGGGTGACGCCCCCGGCGCTGGCGAGCTGGCCGAACAGGAGATCACCCACCTGCACATGGCGCGTGCCCTCGCGCTCCCGCACCTCGTGGATTTCCCCGGTGAGGACATCCTGCAGGCGCACGCCGAGCCCCGGTTCGCAGTGCAGGATCTCATGGAACGAAAGCGGCGCGGCGAGGCAGGATTCCATGTATTCGCGCAGCAGGGGGTCCTGCCGCCGGCCCTTGCGTTGCAGGAACGCCGCGAGCGGCGGCACGCCGTGCAGACTCGCATCGACCACCGTCGTCTCTTCCGGATCCGGCGCCCATTGCGCGAACAGCCAGGGGACGAACACCGACATGTGCGGCGAGTCCGGGTCGAAGGGCTCGTCCTGCCACAGCGTGAACTCGTCCCAGGCCTCCTCGATGGCCTCTCCGCCGTAGACATCGTCGATGAAGCGCAGCAGCGTGCTCACGTAGCGGGTATCGTCCTTGAGCCTTCGCAGCCGCCGCCAGACGAGATCCTCCGGCGTGCCAGCCGGCGCCATCTGCGCCATCATGCAGCAGTGCTTGAATTTCTTCCCGCTGCCGCAGGGGCAGGGATCGTTGCGACCGGGGGTCATGGCTTCCGCTTCGCGAAATATTTGACGCCGTCCATCCCCTTGAAATCCTCGTCCTGGGTCCAGAGTGTCGCACCGAATCGATGCGCCGTGGCGAGGATCACGCTGTCGGCCAAAGGCAGGGAGTAGTCCGTCCCGAGTTTGGCCGCGGCCAATGCCAGCTCCGCGTCCAGGCTGACCACTCGTCCCTGATGCATGGCCGCCGCGCCCCGCAGGGCATCGTTCTCGCCGCGTTGCCGCAGCAGCCGCTTGAAGACCTCGAGGATGCTGATCGTCGGCACCACCAATCGCGCCGTGTCCTCGATCGGCGTCGCGAACTTCGCGGCGTTCGGCCCATCGGCGAAATACTCGAGCCAGCCGGACGAGTCCACCACATTCACACGCGATCCCCCTCCCGCGGCACCGAGGTGTCGATGCCGCGCACGAATCCGCGCATCGCCCGCGGCTTGGACACCGGGATGAATTCCAGACGCCCCTCGTAGACCAGCACCTCGATGCGCTGGCCGGGCCGGATGCCCAGCCGGTTGCGTTCCGCCGCCGGGATCACGACCTGGAACTTGGGAGAAACGGTTACCGACGACATACGGATACCTGATCGATCGAATCTTCGTAAAGCGTATGCGAAAGAACCCATGGGCGCAATCGCCGCGTCCGGCCTCGGGGACCTCGATCGAGGCGCTGCACGATGGAAGTGGCGTCCCGCCTCGGCATCTCTCCTCATCCCGCCCGCGATTTGCCCCCCGCCCCGCCCTGCGGCATGATGCGGCCACTCCCGCACGGGCGCACGCGATGGACACTCCCGCCCAACCGATGCTGGTCAACTGCGTGGCCTACGGCGCCGGCGCGCCGCGGCAGATCACGCTTGCGGAGATCGGCGCGGCGCTGAAGGAGCCGGACGGGTTCGTCTGGGTGGGATTGCACGAACCGGACGAGGCGCTGCTCGATCAATTGCAGCGCCAGTTCGGTCTGCACGAGCTCGCCGTCGAGGATGCGCACCGCGCGCATCAGCGCACCAAGATCGAGGTGTACGGCGATTCGCTGTTCATCGTCGTGCACACCGCGCAGATGCCGGAGCACACCATCGCCTTCGGCGAGACGCACATTTTTCTCGGCCGGAATTACCTCGTCACCATCCGCCACGGCGCTTCGCTCTCCTACGCGCCGGCGCGGCGCAAGTGCGAATCCACCGCGGATCTCATGGCGCTTGGCCCGAGTTACGCACTGTATGCGGTGCTCGATTTCATCGTCGATAATTATTTCCCGATCATCGACTGTTTCCAGACGCGTCTGAACGAGCTCGAACACGCCGTGCTCGAGGGCGAATTCCGCCAGCGCACGATCGTGCGCCTGTACGAGCTCAAGAAGGAACTGGTGCGATTGCAATTGGCGGTGACGCCGCTGCAGGACATCATGAGCCAGCTCGTGCGGCTGTATCCGGGCCTGGTGCGCGACGAGGTGCGGCCGTATTTCCGCGACGTCGGCGATCACGCCCAGCGCATCACCGAGATCGCCGCCACGCTGCGCGAGATGCTCACCTCGGCGATGGACGTGAACCTGGCGCTGGTCGGCATCGCCCAGAACGACGTGTTCAAGCGCATCGCCGGCTGGGGCCTGTTGCTCACCGCGCCGATGATGATCGCGAGCTGGTACGGGATGAACTTCAAGGACATGCCGGAGCTCGACACGCCCTATGCCTACCCCGTCACCTTCGCCGGCACGGTGGCGGTGTGCCTGATCCTGTACCTGTTGCTGCGACGGGCGAAGTGGTTGTAGCCCGCATCGGCGATGCCGTGCATGGCATCGTGCGCCCGCTGTCGGCGAGACCGTTCGACCAAAGGCGAATCCGGCGAGGTGCGTTCGCCTCTTGACCGCGAGGCCCTGCGCGCGGAGGCTTTACGCATTCCTGCGTGAGCCGGAGACGATCCATGAACGGGTTGGCAAGCAAACTGGGCTGGGTGGCGCTCGCGCTCATCGGCGCGGTGTGCCTGGGCATGGTCGCGCTGGAGCGCGGCGAGAGCATCAACGCGATCTGGCTGGTGGCGGCGGCGATCGCCACGTTCGTCATCGCCTACCGTTTCTACAGCCGCTACCTCGCCGACACCGCGCTCAGACTCGACCCGACGCGCGCCACGCCGGCGGTGCGCCGCAACGACGGCCTCGACTACGTGCCCACCGACAAGTGGGTGCTGTACGGCCACCACTTCGCCGCGATCGCCGGCGCCGGGCCGCTGGTCGGTCCGGTGCTGGCCGCGCAGATGGGCTATCTGCCGGGCACCTTGTGGATTCTCGCCGGCGTGGTGTTCGCCGGCGCGGTGCAGGATTTCGTGATCCTGTTCCTGTCCTGCCGCCGCGACGGCCGCTCGCTCGGCGAGATGATCCGCAGCGAGCTCGGCAACGGCGCCGGCACCATCGCCATGATCGGCATCTTGATGATCATGATCATCCTGCTCGCGGTGCTGGCGCTGGTGGTGGTCAAGGCGCTGGCGCAGAGTCCGTGGGGCACCTTCACCGTGGCAATGACGATCCCGATCGCACTGCTGATGGGCGTGTACCTGCGCTTGCTGCGGCCCGGGCGGGTGCTCGAGATGTCGGCGATCGGCTTCGTCCTGCTGCTCGTGTCGGTATGGCTGGGCGGCAAGGTGGCGGGTGATCTCGCCTGGGGCCCGGCGTTCACACTGAAGGGCCCGACGCTGGCGTGGCTGCTGATCGGCTACGGCTTCGTCGCCTCGGTGCTGCCGGTGTGGCTGCTGCTCGCGCCGCGCGATTATCTCAGCACCTTCCTCAAGATCGGCACGATCTTCCTGCTCGCCGCGGCGATCTTCCTGGTCGCACCCACGCTCAACATGCCGGCGCTGACCAAGTACGTCGACGGCACCGGGCCGGTGTTCACCGGCAATCTGTTCCCGTTCCTGTTCATCACCATCGCCTGCGGCGCGGTGTCGGGCTTCCATTCGCTGATCGCCTCGGGCACCACGCCGAAGATGCTGGCGAACGAATCCGAAGCGCGCATGATCGGCTACGGCGGCATGTTGATGGAGGCGTTCGTCGCGATCATGGCGCTGGTCGCCGCCTGCGTGCTGCAGCCGGGCGTGTACTTCGCCATGAACAGCCCGGCCGGCGTCATCGGCACCACGGTCGAACAGGCGGCGCAGACGATCAGCCAATGGGGCTTCGTCGTCACCCCCGACGCGCTCGCGCAGACCGCCAGGGACATCGGCGAAGGTTCGATCCTGTCGCGCGCCGGCGGCGCGCCCACACTCGCCGTCGGCATGGCGCAGATCCTGCACGGCCTGATGCCGACGGGCATGGCGTTCTGGTACCACTACGCGATCCTGTTCGAAGCGCTGTTCATCCTCACCACGGTGGACGCCGGCACGCGCGTCGGCCGCTTCATGATCCAGGAACTGCTCGGCATGGTCGCGCCGGCGCTGAAGCGCACCGAATCGTGGTCGGCGAATCTCGTCGGCACCGTGCTGTGCGTGGCCGGCTGGGGCTACTTCCTGTACCAGGGCGTGGTCGATCCGCTCGGCGGCATCAACACGCTGTGGCCGCTGTTCGGCATCGCCAACCAGATGCTCGCGGCGATCGCGCTGATCTTCGCCACGGTCGCGCTGATGAAGATGAAGCGCGGGCGCTACCTGTGGGTGACCTTGCTGCCGACCGCCTGGCTCGTGGTCTGCACCGTCACCGCCGGCTATCAGAAGATCTTCAGCGCCACCCCCGGCATCGGCTTCCTCGCCCACGCGCAGAAGTTCGGTGCCGATCTCGCCGCCGGCAGGATCACCGCGCCGGCCAAGACGCTGGAGGAGATGCAGCGCGTGATCTTCAACGACTATGTCGATGCGACCCTGGCGGCGCTGTTCACCCTGGTGGTGCTCGCCATGCTCGGCTTCGGCCTGCGCGCTGCGCTCGCCGCGCGCAAGTCGCCGCAGCCGACGGCGATGGAAACGCCGTATGTCGCGTTGCCGACGGGGCAGCGCGCATGAGCGCCGACCAGGCCCGTGTCGGGTTCTGCGCCGGCCGGCGCGGCACCCGCTGGCGCGAAGCGCTGATGGCGTTTTGGCGCAAGGCGGTCGCCACCGCCCGCCTCGCCATCGGCGTGCCGGATTACGATGCCTACGTCGCGCACATGCGCGCGCACCATCCCGGCGCGCGCGTCATGAACTACGCGGAGTTCTTCAACGATTGCCAGGCCCGCCGCTATCGCAACGGCCGCACCGGCTGCTGCTAGCTGCGCGCGTAATCGACGAAGTCGAACGCGAAGGCGTGGCGCGCGTCCGCGGGGTGATGGACGCGCGCGACTTCCTTCCAGCGATTGACTGAATCAAACACGGGAAAGAAAACATCGGCACCCGTGACTTCCGTGTAGACGTGCGTCAAATACAAGTGTGAGGCGCGCTCGATCGTCTGTCGATACACCTCGCCGCCGCCGATCACGCACAACTCGGCATGGCCCGCCTGCGCCAGCGCTTCGTCGAGCGAGCGCACCATCACGACGTTTTCGCCGGTAAACGGCGGCATCCGGCCCATGCTGAGCACCAGGTTGCGTCTGCCCGGTAGCGGCCGGCCGATCGACTCCGCAGTCTTGCGCCCCATCAGCACCGGCTTGCCGAGCGTGAGCTGCTTGAAGCGCTTGAGATCGTCCGGCAGGTGCCACGGCAGCGCCCCGCCGCGACCGATGGCGTGATTGCGGTCGAGCGCGGCGATCAGCACCAACCGCGGCCGCGTGGTCGTCGCGGCGCGGTCGCTCACGGCAGGAACCAGCCGGTGAGCGCGTAGCGCGGCGCCTCCGCCCACGGCGCGACCTGCGAGACGCAGTGGTACTGCGGCACCTTGAACAGCGACAGCGAGTTGTACCAGGGCACGAAGGTCTCGACCACGTGCCCCTCGGCATCGAGAAAGTGCAGCAGGCCGCCCCAATCCGCCTGCCAGCCGCGGCTCAGATTGAACACGAACGCGAAGCGGCGCCGCTGCGCGTCGTAGCCGCTGTCGTCGTGGCGGCGCAGGAAGTGCCCCGGCAGGTAGCGCGTGGCCTGCACGCGCACCCTCGCGATCTCCGGGTCGCCGGTGAGCCGGCGCACGAAGTCGAGGATCGACTCGTGGTGGAACGCATCGACCAGCCGGCGGAACAGGTGCTCGGCGCGCGCCGGATCGTCGTAGCGGTCGAGCATGCTGTAGTTCTCGTACACGTAGGCGTAGCGCCCACGTGCCTCGCGCGCGATGCGGGCGACGAATTCGGCGCGTGCACCGGCATCGAGCGCCGCGTAGGCCGCGTGCTCGATCCGTTGCGGGCCGTCGCTCGCCTGATAGGCGAGGCTCCACTCGGTCTCCGCGGCCAGCGCGTCGTGGATCAGCTCGGCGTAGCGATCCTCCAGAATGTCTGGAATCTGCACGCGCCCGTGCGTCTGCAGGCGCAGGTGCCAGGGCGTGTAATCGACGTGCGGCCGGAACATGGCCGTCTATACCGCCACCGGCGCCTTGATCGGCGGATGGTACTGATAGTCCTCGAACGCGATGTCCTCGTAGCGAAAATCGAACAGCGAGCGCACCGCCGGATTCAATCGCAGGCGCGGCAGCGGCAGCGGCTCGCGGCCGAGCTGCCGGCGCGCCTGGTCGAAGTGATTCTTGTACAAATGCACATCGCCGAAGGTGTGCACGAACTCGCCGGGCGCGAGCTCGCACACCTGCGCGATCATGTGCGTGAGCAGCGCGTAGCTCGCGATATTGAACGGCACGCCGAGAAACACGTCGGCCGAGCGCTGGTAGAGCTGGCACGACAGGCGGCCGTCGGCGACGTAGAACTGGAACAGCGCGTGGCAGGGCTGCAGCGCCATCTTCGGCAGATCCGCCACGTTCCAGGCGCTCACCACCAGGCGCCGCGAATCGGGATTGCGGCGGATCTCGTCGATCACCCAGGAAATCTGATCGATGCTGCGTCCGTCCGGCGCCGGCCAGGCGCGCCACTGCCTGCCGTACACCGGGCCGAGCTCGCCGTGCGCATCGGCCCACTCGTCCCAGATGCTGACGCCGTGCTGCTTCAGCCAGGCGATGTTGGTCTCGCCGCGCAGGAACCACAGCAATTCGTAGACGATCGACGGGATGTGCAGCTTCTTGGTGGTGACCAGCGGAAATCCCGCGGCGAGGTCGAAGCGCAACTGCCGCCCGAACAGCGAGCGCGTGCCGGTGCCGGTGCGATCGGATTTCTCCGCACCGTGTTCGAGCACTTCGCGCAGCAGATCGAGATACGGGCGCATCTCAGGCCGCTTCCTTTAACGCGGCCTCCTGCGCGGCGCTCGCCGCCGGCGGCAGCAAGGTCGGTGCGCGCCGCGACAGCCACAGCAGGAACGCGCCGACCGCGATCAGCGGCAGCGACAGCAGTTGGCCCATCGTCAGCCAGCCGAAGGCGATGAAGCCGAGCTGCGCATCGGGCTCGCGCACGAATTCCACCGCGAACCGGAACGCGCCGTACAGCAGCGCGAACAGCCCCGACACCGCATAGCGCGGCCGCGGCTTGCGCGAGTACAGCCACAGCACGGTGAACAGCACCACGCCTTCCAGGCCGAACTCGTAGAGCTGCGAGGGATGCCGCGCCTCGTGATCGAGCTGCCCGGCGAGATACATCTGATGCAGCTCCGCGCGCGACTTGCCGAGCGCCTCGAGCGCGCGCGGAAAGATCACGCCCCACGGCAGCTCGGTATGCCGGCCCCACAGCTCGCCGCCGATGAAATTGCCGAGCCGGCCGAGGCCGAGGCCGATCGGCACCAGCGGCGCGACGAAATCGACCGTGTCGAAAAAGTGGATTTTGTGGCGTCGCGACCACCACAGTCCCGCCGCCAGCACGCCGAGCAGCCCGCCGTGGAACGACATGCCGCCCTCCCAGACGCGGAACAGCGCGAGCGGATCGTGCACGACCCAGTCCGGCGCGACGTAGAACAGCATGTAGCCGACGCGGCCGCCGACGATCACGCCGAGCATCACGTAGAAGGCGAGATCCGAGAACGCCTCGTAACCGACCGGCAGGCGTCCCGCCGCGCGCCGGCGGTTGCCGAGCCACCAGGCCGCGGCGAAGCCGAGCAGGTACATGATGCCGTACCAATGCACGGCGAGCGGACCGAGCGAGATCGCGATCGGATTGATGTCGTCGAAGTAGCGCATGCGCGACGGATCGAAACGGCAAGGCGCGGGAAGTGTACCGGATGGCGACCGGTCACGCCGCCGTCACCCGGCAGAGCAGGCCCTTGAGGTAGTCGGTCTCGGGAATCGCCGGATGCACGGGATGATCCGGCGCCTGCTGCAATTGCGCCAGCACCTGGACGTGGCGATCGAGGTGTCGCGCGCCCTGCTGGACCGCTTCGAGCAGCGCCACGCGCGGCAGATGATACGAGCACGAGCAGGTGACCAGCAGGCCGTCGCGGGCGAGCACCTGCATCGCCATCTCGTTCAAGCGCCGATAGGCGAGCCGGCCTTCGGCGAAATCCTTCTTGCGTTTGACGAAGGCCGGCGGATCGAGGATCACGACGTCGAAACGCTCGCGCGCCTCGCGCAGCGCCTTCAAGTACTCGAACGCATCGGCGCGGACCGCGCGCACGCGCTCGGCGAGACCGTTGCGCCGCGCATTGGCCGCGATCGCCTCGACCGCGGTGGCCGAAGCATCGACGCACACCGCTTCGCGCGCGCCCGCGGCGGCCGCGCGCAGGCCCCAGGCGCCGAGGTAGCTGAACACGTCGAGCACGCGCGCGCCGGCGAGCGGCGCGCCGGCACCGAGCGCGACCAGCAGATCGCGATTGGCGCGCTGATCGTAGAACCAGCCGGTCTTCTGTCCGCCGATCGGATCGATGGCGAATTCGAGCCCGCCCTCGCGCACGGTCACCGGCGCGGCGAGTTCGCCGTAGCCGAGATCGGCGTAGCTCGGCAACTGCTCCAGCGCGCGCACCGCAGCGTCGTTCTTCCACACGATCGCGGCGGGCTTGAGCACCTTGACCAGCGCCGCGGCGATGTCGTCCTTCAGGCGCTCCATGCCGGCCGTCGCGGTCTGCGCGACGACGACCTCGGCGTAGCGATCGACGACCAGACCGGGCACGCCGTCCGATTCGCCGTAGAGCAGCCGATAGTACGGTTCGGCGTGCAGCCGCTCGCGCAGCGCCAGGGCGACGTTGAGCTTGTGCACCAAGAGCGAACGATCGAGCGCATGGGCGATGCCGCGATTGACCAGGCGCGCGGCGATCAGCGAATTCGGATTGACGTAGCCGACGCCGAGCGGCCGCTCGTGCGCATCGACGATCGCGCACGGCGCGCCGGGCGCGAAGCCGGCGAGCGGCGAGCGCTTGACGTCGATCTCGTTCGAGAACACCCACACGTGCCCGGCGCGCAGGCGCGCGTCCTCGCCGCGCTTGAGGTAGAGGGCGGGATAGGCGACGGCTTCGGACATGGCTTCGGGCGCGGTCACGGCGGTGCCGGGATGCTGGCATAATCGCCGCTCGGTTCCTAGGGAAGGTCTGGCTGGCTCTCCATGTTCCTGTCTTCGGCGGCGGAGCCGCACCCCCACAACCCCATCAAACCCTTGCTGCGCAAGGGTTTGATCGCCCACTTGACTCAAGGGGGCTCAAAAAGCGTTCTTCACTTGGTCAGAGGTTCCCCAAGGAGTGTCCCGATGCGCACCATCCGCCGCTGTCTGCTGATCTCGTTGCTCGCGCTCGGCGCGCCGGCCGGCGCATTCGCCGCCGCGAATCCGGCCGCGCAGGCCGCGATGCCGTCGGAAGCCGATTTCGCCCGGCATCCCTCGCTCGGTGCGCCGGCGATCTCGCCGGACGGCCAGCACATCGCCGTGTCCGTGCACAGCACCGAAAACGGCGAGAGCAAATACCAGCTCGCCGTGCTGCATCTGCCGGACCTGAAATACGTCAGCCGGCTGGACATGGCCGCGCACTACCTGCCGATCGACATCACCTGGGTGGACAACAAGCGCCTGGTGCTGAGCACGGGCGAGGAAGTGGGCTTCGCCGAGATGCCGCGCTCGACCGGCGACGTGCTCGCGGTGGACATGGACGGCAAGAACAAGCGCGTGCTCTACAGCGACCGTCTGCGCAATTCGCCGGAGGCGCAGCGCACCCTGCTCAAGATTCCGATCGGGTTCGGCGTCATCAGCGGACGCCCGGACGTGCCGAACGGGCACTTCTATCTGACCGTGTATCCGGCGAGCGAAGGCGCCGGCCTCGAGCACCAGGCCAACGAGACCCTGCTCTACGACATCAACGCGGATTCCGGCACGGTCACCGAGCTGGCGCGCATCGGCGAGGACGGCTACGACTTCATCGTCCACGACGGCGTGGCGCGCTACGCCTACGGTCTGGACAACCATTTCAAGGAACACGTCTTCTATCGCGCCGCCGCGGACCGGCCGTGGACCGAGCAGCCCGCGGCCGTGGTCGGCAAGCGCATGTACCCGTTGCGCATCAGCGCCGACGGCACGCACCTTTACAGCCTCGGCAATCCGGCCGGCGGACCGGACGAATTGGCGATCAGCAATCTCGACGGCAGCGAGCGCCGCGTGCTCGCCGGCAATCCGCGGGTCAGCATCGAGCGCGTGTTCTGGAGCCCGGCGCCGCACACGCCGATCGCGGCGATGGCGATGGACGGCAAGCCGGTGCTGAGCTATCTCGACGACGGCAAGTACGCGGCGATCCTGAAATCGCTGAACGAGAAGTTCGCCGATCACTACGTCGGCTTCGGCGAGATGAGCGTGGACGGCTCGACCATCCTCGTCTTCGCCGCCAGCGATCGCGATCCCGGCACCTTCGCCCTGTTCGACACCGCGACCAGCAACCTGCGGCCGCTGTATCAACTGCGCCCCTGGCTCAAGGCCGAACAACTCGGCGAACGCCGGCCGTTCTGGTTCCGCGCCTCGAGCGGCACCGAGCTCGGCGGCTATCTCACCCTGCCGCCGCATCGCGAGGCGAAGAACCTGCCGACGATCCTGATCGCGCACGGCGGCCCGCTCGGCGTGCGCGATCCGTGGTACCTCGCCGGTTCGTGGGAGAACGACGAGGCGCAGTTCCTGGCGACGCGCGGCTACGCCGTGGTGCAGGTCAACTATCGCGGCTCGGGCGGGCGCGGCCAGAACTTCGAGGATTCCGGCAAGCGCCAGATGGGCACCGGCATGATGCAGGACATGCTCGATGCGCTGCACTGGGCGATCGAGCAGGGCTACAGCGACGCCAAGCGGGTGTGCGTCTACGGCGCGAGCTACGGCGGCTACACCGCGTTCTTCCAGCCGGTGTACGCGCCGCAGGGCACGTTCCGCTGCTCGGTCGCCATCGCCGGCGTGTCCGACATCCGCATCCAGGCCAACCGCAGCGACACGCGCCGCTCGCGCGCCGGCAAGAATTTCCTGCGCGAAGCCTGGGGCATGGACGATCCGGCCTACCTCGCCGCCAATTCGGCGATCGACCACGTCGACAAATTCAACGTGTCGGTGCTGATCATCCACGGCGAGGACGACAAGCGCGTGCCGATCCAGAACGCCCGCGCCATGCGCGATGCCTTGGAGAAGGCCGGCAAGCCGGTGGAATACTTCGTCCGGCCGAAGGAAGGCCACGGCTTCTTCAAGGAGGAGAACAATATCGAGCGCTACCGCATCACCGAAGCGTTCCTCGCCAAATACCTCGGACCGGGCGCGCCGCCGGCGCCGTGAATGGCGCGGTCGCGGTACGGTAGACGCATGAACCGCCTCGCCGACGCCGCCAGCCCGTACCTGCGCCAGCACGCGGACAACCCCGTGGATTGGTGGCCCTGGTGCGAGGAGGCGCTGGCGCTGGCCCGCGCCGCCGACAAGCCGATCCTGCTCTCGATCGGCTACTCCGCCTGCCATTGGTGCCACGTCATGGCGCGCGAGAGTTTCGCCGATCCGGCGATCGCGGCGCTGATGAACGAGCGGTTCGTTTGTATAAAAGTGGACCGCGAGGAACGGCCCGATCTCGACCGCATCTACCAGCTCGCGCATCAGGCGCTGACGCACCGCGGCGGCGGCTGGCCGCTCACCGTGTTCCTCACGCCCGACGATCACCTGCCGTTCTTCGCCGGCACCTATTTTCCGCGCGAGGCACGCTACGGCCTGCCGGCGTTTGCCGAGGTGCTGCGCGAGGTGCGGCGCTGGTGGGACGAACGCCGCGCCGAGGTGCGCGCGCAGAACGCCGCGCTCGCCGAGTTCCTGCGCGACGCGGCCCGGGGCGACGCGCCCGTGGCGGCGCTGGACGAGGCGCCCATCCACGCCGCGCTCGACTGGAGCGAACGCCATTTCGATGCCGAGCACGGCGGCCACCCCGGCGCGCCCAAGTTCCCGCACTGCCCGGAGCTCGAGCTGCTGCTCGATCGCGCGCGGCCGGCGCCGGTCGCATTCACCCTCGCGCGCATGGCCGCCGGCGGCATCCACGACCAGATCGGCGGCGGCTTCTGCCGCTACAGCGTCGATGAACGCTGGGAGATTCCGCACTTCGAGAAGATGCTGTACGACAACGCGCAACTGCTGCCGCTGTACGCCGAGTGCGCGCAGCGGCCGGACGGCGCCGATTTCGCCCGCGTCGCGCGCGAGCTCCTCGCCTGGCTGCTGCGCGAGATGACTGCGCCCGCCGGCGGCTTCGCCAGCGCGCTCGATGCCGACAGCGAACACGAGGAAGGCAAGTTCTATCTGTGGCAACGCGCAGAGGTGCGCGCGCTGCTGGACGACGCCGAATTCGCCGTCGCCGCACCGCACTTCGGCTTCGACCGGCCGCCGAATTTCGAGGGCCGCGCCTGGCATGCGGTCGTCGCCGAGCCGCTCGAACGCATCGCCGAGCGGCTCGGCCTCACCCTCGAGGTCGCCGCCGCGCGGCTCGCCGCGGCGCGGCGCAAGCTGTACGAGGCGCGTGCCCGGCGCGTGCCGCCGGCGCGCGACGACAAGATCCTCACCGCCTGGAACGCGCTCGCGATCTCTGGCATCGCCCGCGCCGCGCGCGCGCTCGCCGCGCCCGCGCTGCTCGGCCTGGCCGAGGACGCGCTCGATTTCCTGTATCGCGCGGCCTGGCGCGACGGCCGGCTGTACGCCAAGGCCGACGCCGACGCCGAGCGCTTCCCGGCGTATCTCGACGACCACGCCTTCCTGCTCGAGGCGCTGCTCGAGATGCTGCCATGCCGCTTCCACGAGCGCGATCTCGCCTGGGCCATCGTGCTGGCGGAACAACTGCTGGCGCGCTTCGAGGACCGCGAGCGCGGCGGTTTCCACTTCACCGCGCACGATCACGAGCGCCTGATCCAGCGGCCGAAACCCTGGCCGGACGAGGCGCTGCCGTCCGGCAACGGCGTCGCCGCGCGTGCCCTGCTCCGCCTCGGCGCGCTCACCGGCGAGGCGCGCTACCGCGACGCCGCCGAGCGCACGCTCCGTGCGGCCTATTCCACAATGCAGCAATTTCCACAAGGCTGCGCGACCCTGCTGCGCGCGCTCGACGATCTCCTCCGCCCGCGCACCCACCTCGTCGTCCGCTGCGACGGCGAGGCCGAGGAACGCGCCTGGCGCGCCGCGCTCGACGACGTGCCGACGCGCCGCCTCGATGCCTACTTCGTTCCCGCCGCGGCCGGCGATCTGCCCGGCCTGCTTGCGGCGCAGCCGCATCGGCCGGGCGGCGTGGCCTACCTCTGCCGCGGCACGCGCTGCCTGCCGCCGCTCGCCACCCCGGCGGCGCTGGCCGAGGCCCTCGCCGAAGCGGCGCCGACGTGACGGCGAAGGAGTGACGACGATGCGGATCCGGTTCCTCGGCGCGGCGGGCACGGTGACCGGCTCGAAGTATCTGGTGCACCACGGCGACCGGCCGTTTCTCGTCGATTGCGGGCTGTTCCAGGGCCTGAAAGCGTTGCGGCTGCGCAATTGGGCGCCGCTGCCGTTCGATGCCGCGGCGCTGTCGGCGGTGGTGCTGACGCATGCGCATCTGGATCACAGCGGCTACCTGCCGCTGCTCGTCCGCAACGGCTTTCGCGGACCGGTGCACTGCACGCCGGCCACGCTGGAACTGTGCCGGCTGCTGCTGCCCGACAGCGGCCATCTGCTGGAGGAGGATGCCGAGTACGCCAACCGCCACGGCTTCTCCAAACACCAGCCGGCGCTGCCGCTGTACACGCGCGCGGATGCCGAGCGTTGTCTGCGCTACCTGCGGCCGACCCCGTTCGATGCGCCGATCGAACTCGGCGGCGGCGTGCGCGCCGAATTGACCCCCGCCGGACATCTGCTCGGCGCCGCCTGCGTCACGCTGCGCACGGACGCCTTGCGCGTGGTCTTCTCCGGCGATCTCGGCCGGCCGCACGATCCGATCATGCGTCCGCCGCGTCCGCTCGAGGCGGCCGATTTCCTCGTCGTCGAATCCACCTACGGCGACCGCCGCCACGAAAGCGGCGACGCCTGCGCGGAACTCGAGGCGGTGATAACACGCACGATCCGGCGCGGCGGCGTGGTCGTGGTGCCCTCCTTCGCCGTCGGCCGCGCACAGTTCCTGCTCTACTGCATCGAGCGTTTGAAGGCGCACGGCCGGATCCCGGCACATCTGCCGGTGTTCCTCAACAGCCCGATGGCGGCGGACGCGACCGAACTGTATCTGCGCTTCGCTGCCGAGCACCGGCTCGACGCGCGCGAATGCGAGTCGGTGCGCCGCGCCGCGAAAATCGTCAACACCGTGGAGGAATCCAAGCGCCTGAACGCCCTGCGCCAGCCGATGGTGCTGATCGCGGCGAGCGGCATGGCCACCGGCGGGCGGGTGATCCATCACCTCAAGGCGTTCGCGCCCGATCCGCGCAACACGATCCTGTTCGCCGGCCACCAGGCCGTCGGCACGCGCGGCGCAGCGATGCTCGCCGGCGCCGAGACCATCCGCATCCACGGCGAGGACGTGCCGGTGCGCGCGGAAGTGGCCGCATTGTCCAGCCTGTCGGCGCACGCCGACTGGCAGGAGACGCTGGACTGGTTGCGGAATTTCCGCACTCCGCCGCGCTGCTCGTTCATCACCCACGGCGAGCCGGTCGCGGCCGACGCGCTGCGCCAGCAGATCGAGCGCCGGCTCGGCTGGCGCACGCACATTCCCGAACACGGCGAGACCGTCGATCTCGCCGCGTTCGCCAACGCGGGGACCCAGGCATGAATCCCGAACGCTCGACGACATGCCACGACACGGGCGAACATCGGCTGCGCGTGCGCCGGCTCGGCATCGACACCTACCAGGAACCGGTGGTGTTCCTGCGCGAGGATTCGCACGTGTGCCGGGCCGAGGGCTTCGAGTCGCAGTCGCGCGTGGAACTGCGCCGCGACGGCAGGCGCATCGTCGCCACGCTGAACGTGCTGCGCCACGGCAGCCCGGTGCCGCTCGCCGACGACGAGGCCGGCCTGTCGGAGGCGGCCTGGCGCATCCTCGGCGCCGGCGAGGACGAGCGCATCTGCCTCGGTCACCCGACGCCGGTGGAATCGTTCGCCTGCGTGCGCGCCAAACTGTACGGCCATCGGTTCACGCCGGCCGCGCTCGAGGCGATCGTCGCCGACATCGGCAGTGGCCGCTATGCCAATATCGAGATGGCGGCATTCCTCGCCGCCTGCGCCGGCGATCGGCTCGATGCCGACGAGACCATCGCGCTCACCCGCGCGATGGTCGCGACCGGCGAGCGGCTCGCCTGGCCGCAGGCGCGCATCATGGACAAGCACTGCGTCGGCGGCCTGCCCGGCAATCGCACCACCCTGATCGTGGTGCCGATCGTCGCCGCGCTCGGCGTCGTCATCCCGAAGACCTCCTCGCGCGCGATCACCTCGCCCGCCGGCACCGCCGATACCATGGAGACGCTCGCGCCGGTCGCACTCGACATCGCCGCGATCCGCCGCGTGGTCGAGCGCGAGGGCGGCTGCATCGCCTGGGGCGGCGCGGTCGGGTTGAGTCCGGCCGACGACATCCTGATCCGCGTCGAGCGGCCGCTCGACCTCGACAGCGAGGCGCAGCTCGTGGCTTCGGTGATCTCGAAGAAGGTCGCGGCCGGCTCGACGCACGTGCTGATCGACGTACCGGTCGGCCCGACCGCGAAGGTGCGCTCGGCTGCCGCGGCGCAGTCGCTCGCCCGGCGCCTCGCCGAGACCGGCCGCGCGCTCGGCCTCATGCTCGACGTCGTCCTGACCGACGGCACGCAACCGGTCGGCCGCGGCATCGGCCCGGCGCTGGAGGCGCGCGACGTGCTGGCGGTGCTGCGCAACGAGGCGACGGCACCGCAGGACCTCCGCGCCCGCGCGATCGGGCTCGCCGGCCGGCTGCTCGAACTCGCCGGGTGCGCGCCGCCCGCCGCCGGCGCCGCGCTGGCCGAAGCGGTGCTCGCCGACGGCCGCGCCTTCGCCAAGTTCCAGGCCATCGCCGAAGCCCAGGGCGGCCTGCGCACGCCGCCGCGCGCGCCGGAACGTCACGTCGTCGCCGCGAGCGCGGCCGGCGTGGTGCACGCGATCGACAACCGCAAACTGGCGCGCGTGGCCAAGCTCGCCGGCGCGCCGCAGGCGCCGGCCGCGGGCGTCGAACTGCACACGCCGCTCGGCACCGCGGTGGCGCGCGGCCAGCCGCTGTACACGGTGCACGCGCAGTCGCGCGGCGAGCTCCACTATGCGCTCGACTACGCCCAGGCGCAGCGCGCGATCGTCGCCGTGGCAGCGCCGCCGTGACGCCGCTCCTCTACACGCTGCCGGGCAACGAACCGCTCGCCGCGGCACTGCTGCGCGAACTCGGCGCCGAAGCCGGCACGCTGGAAGTGCGCCGCTTTCCCGACGGCGAAAGCTACCTGCGCCTGCACACGTCGCCGGCCGGGCGCGAGGTCGTGCTCGTCGCCAGCCTCGACCGGCCGAACGAGAAGATCCTCGATGTATACTTTGCCGCAACGCTGGCGCGCGAACTCGGCGCCCGGCGCGTCGGCCTGGTCGCGCCGTATCTCGCCTACCTGCGTCAGGACGCCCGCTTCCGCGACGGCGAGGCGATCACCTCGGTGCACTTCGCGCGCTGGCTGTCGGGTTTCCTCGATTGGCTGGTCACCGTCGACCCGCACCTGCACCGCCATCCTTCGCTCGACGCCGTCTACGGCATCCCGAGCGCCGTCGCCAGCGCCGCGCCGGCCATGGCGCGCTGGATCCGCGCGCATGTCGCCGAGCCGCTGGTGATCGGCCCGGACGCCGAGAGCGCGCCCTGGGCCGCGCGCATCGCCGCGGCGGCCGACTGCCCGCATCGGGTGCTCGAGAAGCGGCGCCACGGCGACCGCGACGTCGAGATCGCGCCGGTCGAGCTCGGCGCCTGGCGCACGCGCACGCCGGTGCTGATCGACGACATCGTCTCCACCGCGCGCACCCTGATCGCCGCGATCGCGCAACTGCGCGCCGCCGGCATGACCCGCGCGCCGGTTTGCGTCGGCGTGCACGCGCTGTTCGCCGGCGATGCGCTGGAGGCGCTCCGGGCCGCCGGCGCCGCGCTCATCGCCACCTGCAACACCGTGAGCCATGCGACCAACGCGATCGACATCAGCGCCGAGCTCGCCGCGGCGGTGCGCGACGTGCTGGGGCGGCGCCAAGTCCCCACGCCCGGAATTGACCGAGGTCAATGAGCCCGTGCCCGGCTCGGCGCAGGCTGGCGTCGTTACCGCAGCAGCGAGGGTGTCATGAGCGGCGCCAGTCGATCCGCGGCAAAGCAGAGCAAGGCAGCGAACCGGCGGGCGAAGCGGGCCGGCGGGGTCGAGGCACAGTGGCACGAGACCCTGCGTGACGGCACGAGCGTGCTGATCCGCCCCATCCGGGCGACGGACGCCGAGCTGGAACGCCGCTTCATCGAGGGATTGTCGCCGCGGTCGCGGCGCTTGCGCTTTCTCGGCGAGATCAGCACGCCGAGCCCGGCGCTGCTGCGGCAACTCACGCGGCCGGATCCGGCGCGCGAGGTCGCGCTGGTGGCGCTGATCGCCGCCGGCGCGGAGAAGCGCGAGATCGGCGTCGCCCGGTTCAGCGCGAGCGCGGACGGCAGGAGCTGCGAATGCGCCGTGGTGGTGAGCGACGACTGGCACGACCGCGGTCTCGCCACGTTGCTGCTGCGGCATCTGATCGACATCGCGCGCGCACGCGGCATCGAACGCATGTATTCAATGGACGCCGCCGACAACGACGCGATGCGCGAGCTCGCCGCACACCTCGGCTTCGAGCGCCGGCCGGACCCGAACGACGCGACGCAGGTGCTGCACGTGCTCGATCTTGCAGCGAGCGGCGCCGCGTAGCGGCTGGCACCGCCCGCGCCGCGGCGCTAGGCTTGTCGCATCGCGCGCCATCGTCGATCGATCCGTGTACGCTCAGGTCCTGTATCAGCCGCGTTCGCGGCTCCGCGCCGCCGAGTTGCCGGTGCCCGAGCCCGGCGCGCGCCAGGTGCTGATCGAGGTCGCCGCCTGCGGCGTGTGCCGCACCGATTTGCACGTCGCCGATGGCGAGCTCACGCAACCGAAGCTGCCGCTGGTGCTCGGTCACGAGATCGTCGGCCGCATCGTGCGGCGCGGCGCCGAGGTCGAGGAATTCGCCATCGGCGAACGCGTCGGCGTGCCGTGGCTCGGCTGGAGCTGCGGCGAATGCGCCTGGTGCCGGCGTGGTCAAGAGAATCTCTGCGCGGAAGCGCGCTTCACCGGCTATCAGCTCGACGGCGGCTATGCCGAATATGCGCTCGCCGACGCGCGCTATTGTTTTCGCATTCCCGACGGCTACGACGATGCCGAAGCGGCGCCGTTGCTGTGCGCCGGCCTGATCGGCTATCGCGCACTGCGCCTGGCCGGCGATGCGCGCCGCATCGGCCTGTACGGCTTCGGCGCGGCGGCGCACATCCTCGCCCAGCTCTGCGTGCAGCAGGGACGCGAGGTGTATGCCTTCGTGCGGCCGGGCGACGCTGCGGCAGCGGCGTTCGCGCGTGCGCTCGGCGCGGTGTGGCGCGGCGCCTCGGACGATGCGCCGCCCACGGAGCTCGACGCCGCGCTGATCTTCGCGCCGGTCGGCGCACTGGTGCCGCAGGCGCTGCGCGCGGTGGCGCGCGGCGGCACGGTGGTGTGCGCCGGCATCCACATGAGCGACATCCCGGCCTTCCCCTACGCCTGGCTGTGGGGCGAGCGCAGCGTGTGCTCGGTGGCGAACCTGACCCGCGCCGACGGCGTGGAGTTCTTCGCCGCGATCGCCCGGCACCCGGTGCGCAGTCAAGTGCAAAAGTATACTCTGGCGCAGGCCAACGCCGCGCTCGAAGATTTGCGCGCCGGCCGGTTGCAAGGCGCGGCGGTGCTGCTGCCGCACTGAGGCGCGTTCCGCTCAGGCGGTGTCCGCCGGTTCGGTCTTCGCGCTCTCGCCGAGCAACGAGCGCAGGCGCGCCGGGGTCAGCGCGGCGGCGGCGGCGGCCACGCTCGCCAGGCGCTGCCCGGCGAAGCCGAGCAATTGGCCGAGCAGCGGCAGGAAGCCGGAATCGTCGTCGGCCGCGGGCTTGCGATTGAGGCGGTTGCGGAACGCGCCGGCGAGCGCCTGCACCAGCCGATCCTCCAGCCGCGCGTTCTCGCGCGTCGCGTCGCCCGCGGCGGCGCGGCGGATCTCGGCCACGCCGGCGGCGATGTCCTCGAGCGGCTCGACGAGCTGGGAAAAATCCGCGGCCAGACGTCGGCGCGCGCCGTCGGACAAGAGGTGCAAGTCGATCAGCATGGCGAGATCGTCCGGCAGGCTGTACAGCGCGCTGCGCAATTCCGCCGCCGCCTTGACGATCCGTACCAGATGCTCGTCCACGGTCTGCGGCAGGCCCGAACTCAGGCCGCCGCACGCGGCGAAGTCGAACGCCTGCAGGCAGGCTTCCGCGTCGGCGACGAACGCGGTCGCGGCGATGTCGTTGCGGCCGAGACTGCGCATCAGGAGCGCGGTCTCGTGCGGGGTGAAGGCGAACGCGGGTTTGCCGGGATACATGAAGTCGCACCGAAACGATCGTGGCGCCAGCATGCCGACGGCACGCCGCGCCGGTATTGATGCGGATCAATATGCGCACGGCGCGGCGCCGCTACGGTGAGGCTGCGCGTCGCGCGGCGCGCCTTCCGCAGCTCAAGGAGTGTCCCGTGTTCAAGCACATCCTCTTGCCGACCGACGGCTCCAAGCTGTCGCAGAACGCGATCAAGCACGGCGTGCGTCTGGCCCGGGCGTTGAAGGCCCGCATCACCGCGCTCACCGCGATTCCGCAGTTCCACGCTTTCACCTACCAGGTCGAGATGCTCGAGGCCACGCGCGAGCAATTCGAGCAGGAATCGGCCCGACGCGCCGCGGAGTATCTCGAATTCGCGCGCAAGACCGCGGCCGCGGCCGGCGTGAAATGCGACGGCGTGCACGTGGTCAGCGACGAACCGTACCGCGAGATCATCAAGATCGCGCGGCGCCGCAAATGCGATCTGATCCTGATGGCCTCGCACGGCCGCCGCGGGATCGCCGGCTTCCTGCTCGGCAGCGAAACCCAGAAAGTGCTCACGCACAGCCGCGTGCCGGTGCTGGTCTATCGCTGAGCGCGGGCGTGCTCGACCTCCTGGTCCACGTAAGCAGCTACGTGACGCCCGGCGCCAACGCCGGCTACGCCGCCGAGCTCGCCGCCCGGCTGGATGCGTTCCTCACCGGCGTGTTCGTCGCCGAGCCGGTGCTGCCGTTGCCGACCGCCGGCATGCCGTCGATGGTCTCGGAGATCTACGCGGTGGCGGCGCAAGTGGCGGAGGAAGCGCGTGCGGCCGACGGCGATTTCCGGCGCTTCGCCGCCGCGCGCGGCGCGACACATGCGCGCTGGCAGGTGGCCGAGGGTCCGCTGGCCGCCGTGCTCGCGAGCGCGGCGAACTGGCACGATCTGCTGGTGCTCGAGGCGAGCGGCAGCGCACTGTCGGCCGGCATCGGCACGCTCGGCGAGGTGGTGCTCACCTGCGGCCTGCCGTGCCTCGTCGTGCCGGATCAGTACGACCGTGCCGCGGCGCTCGACACCATCGTCGTCGCCGCGAACGGCACGCCGGAGTCGATCCGCGCGGCGCACGCGGCGCTGCCGCTGCTCAAGCGCGCGCGGCGCGTCGAACTCGTGCTCGGCGTGCACGCGCCGGTCTACGCCACGATCGGCTGGCAGCCGGCGCCGAACCTGGAGGAACATCTGCGGCGGCACGGCCTGCCGCTGGTCAAGCGCACGCTCGATGCGAGCGACGATCGCGCCGGCGACGCCATCCTCGCTGCGGCGGCGGAGCTCTCCGCGGATCTGCTGGTGATGGGCGCCTACGGTCGCAGCCGCTTCAGCGAGTGGTTGCTCGGCGGCGCCACGCGCCAGGTGCTCGAGCACGCGCGTCTGCCGGTGCTGTTGCGCCACTGAGCGCGTCGCGGCGCGCGGCGAACATGAGACCGTCCGGAGCCTGCCCATGTACGACATCGCCGCCTTCACCACCGATTGCCGCGACTTCCGCGGCAACGTGGTCTACGCCGCCGAGCTCGCCGCGCGGCTCGGTGCCAATCTGAGCGGCGTGTTCCAGTTGCCCGCGCAAACGCCGGAGTGGGACTTCGCGCCGCCGGCGTTGGCGGCGGAGTTGATGGCGATCTGGCGCGAGCAGATCTTCGCGGCCGAGCGCGCCGGCGAGGCGTTCGCGCGCTTCGCCGCGGCGCACGGCGTCGGCGCGAGCGCCTGGCACGTCGCCGAAGGCGCGACCATCGACGTGCTGGAGAACGCCGCGCTCTGGCACGATCTGATCGTGCTCGAGCGCACACCGGAATTCGCCTGGCAGGACCTGGGCACGGTGACGCTGCGCGTCGGCGTACCGTGTCTGGTGGTGCCGACGGAGGCCACCGGCGCACGCTTCGACACCATCGCCATCGCCTGGAACGGTTCGCCCGAGGCGGCACGCGCGCTGCACGCGGCGATGCCGCTGCTGCGCCTCGCCGCACGTCGGGTGCTGATCGACGGTTCTGCGTCCGCGCCGACGGTCGCGCGCTGCTGGGATCCCGCGCGCGACGTCGCCGCATATCTCGCCGAGTACGACCTGCCGGTGACGCGGCTGCGCATCGCCGCCGACGGCGCCCACGCCGGCGAGGAGCTCCTCGCCCTCGCCGCCAACGCCTCGGCCGATCTCCTGGTGATGGGCGCCTGGGGCCGGACGCGTTTCAGCGAATGGATCTTCGGCGGCGCCACCCGCCATGTGCTGGCGCAGGCGCGTCTGCCCGTGCTGTTGCGCCACTGAATCGCGCGGCACGATCCGCGACGCCGTTCAGGCGCGCGCGGCACCCGTTGCGTCGAAGCGGGGAACACCGAGCCCGAGCTCGGCGGCGAGCTTGCACCAGGCGGCCAGCGTCGCATCGTCCGGCGCGCGGCCGATGGCGAGCGGATAGTCGATCGGCACGTCGATCCACGGCTGCACCGCCGCGCGCATGCGCAACTGCGCCGGTATCGTCGTCGTCGCCGCGCCGTTGCCGATGCGCCGCGCGCCGGCGGCGTGACCATCGAGCCGGGTCGCGCCGTCGCCGTTCGCGTCCGCCGCGGCGTCGGCCGGATCGAGCGCATCGGCGACGCGGTTGGCGAATCGCGCCAGGCGCGGCTGGGCGGTGATCGCGGTCAGGGCCCGGAAACGCAGACCGTGCCGCGCGGCCTCCTCGACCAGCGCGGGAAAATGTCCGCGTTCGAGCGCGCGCCGCTGCCAGCGCAGATCGCCGTCCACCCGCGCGCCGCGGGTGCGGGCGAGCGCGATCGAGCCGGCCAGTGCGCCGTCGGCGAGCGTCCGCGCGATGCGCGCCGCCTCGCTGCGGCCGGCCGCGCTGTCGTAGGCCAGGCCGAGTCCGGCCAGCGCATCGGCCACGCCGATCATGCCGAGGCGCACGCGTTCCGGCGGACGGCGCGCATCGGCCGCGAGCACGGCCGCATCCTCGAGCGCGCGCACCGCGAGCGCGGCGGTCTGGCCGAAACCGACGTGGTCGAACGCGGCATGCGCGCGACCGGCCGCGCGCACGAACACCGCGGCGTTGAGCACGGCGACGAGATCGTCGCTCGGCCAGTGCGCCGTCGGCGTGCCGGCGCCGGCGGTGACGCGCTCGTCGAGCAGCAGACGCCAGTCGGCCAGCGCGTCCTGCAACTGGCGCCGGTAGTCGATGCGATCGTCTTCCGCGCTCGCCACGGCGAGCGCGGCGGCGATCCGCCCCCAGGTGGCCTCGATGGTGACGTCGCGCAATTGCCCGCCTTCGCGCCAGCGAAACCACGTGTCCCAGGTTGCCACCGCCAGAGAGTCGTGGAAGGGACTCTGCCGCATGTTCGGTTCTCGTCGCCGTCGCTGCGGCGCGTCGGCAAACGCTAGGCGCTTCCGCCGCGGGTGGTGTTGAGATGGATCAACGACCTGTGCGTCGCGGCCGTCGGTTACACACCGTTACGCAGCGTTGCACGCGCGACATCGGCCGGTTGCGCGGCCGCGTCAGGATGGGCCCACGTTTCGTTGTCGCTCCCGTCCGCCGAGGAACCGCCATGATCGCCAACGCCGCCGCCATCCGTTCGAACCCGCCGCGCATCGCCGAAGCCCTGCCGCCCGCCGCCGTGCTCGGCGGTCTGTCGCTCGAGGAACTGCGCCGCCACGTCCCGGTGTTGCAGCGCAAGCTTGCGCCCGGCCAGTATCTGTATCGCGCCGGACAACCGTTCCAGGCGCTGTATCTCGTCCACGCCGGGTTTCTCAAGACCTGCCTCGTCGCCGAGGACGGCCGCGAACAGGTGACCGGCTTCCGCATGCGCGGCGATCTGCTCGGCGTCGAATCCATCGGCATGCCGGTGTACGGCTGCGACGCCGTGGCGCTGGACACGTGCAGCGTGTGGGAGCTGCCGTATCCGCCGATCCTCGCCTGCACCCACATTCCCGAGTTGCAGGCGAGGCTCACCGAGGCGCTGGCCGCGGAAATCCGCAGCGACCGCTCCTGGATGCTGGCGCTGTCGACGCTGAGCGCCGACCAGCGCGTCGCCGCGTTCCTGCTCGACGTCGCCGCGCGCCACGAGGCGCTCGGCTTCAGCGCGCGCCACTTCGTGCTGCGCATGAGCCGCGTGGACATCGGCAGCTTCCTCGCGCTCAAGCACGAAACCGTGACCCGCGCCCTGACCCGCCTCGCCGCGCAGGGCTGCATCGCCGTGCAGTGGCGCGAGATCCGCATCCTCGACCTGAGCGCGCTGCGCGACAGCGCGCGCTGCGAGATGCGCGTGCATTGAGCCCCGCGCTCAGCGCCGCGCGAACGCGTCGCGGATCGCGGCGGCGAGCTGCTCGCGGCGGTAGGGTTTGTGCAGCAGCGGGAAGCCGCGCGCGTCGTCGGCGGCCGCGCGTTCGTAGCCGGAGGTGAGCAGCACCGGGAGCTGCGGACGCAGGCGCCGCGCGGCGTCGGCGAGTTCCACGCCGCTCATGCCGGCGCCGAGGATGACGTCGCTGAAGAGCAGCGCGATCCCGGGCGTGGCCTCGAGTTGCGCCAGCGCCGCGGCGGCATCGGCGGCGGCGAGCACCCGATAGCCGAGCGACTGCAGGAAGCGCACTGCGATCGCGCGCACGTCGGCCTCGTCCTCGACGATGAGGATCGTCTCGTCGCCGCGCGTCGTGCCCGGTGCGGCGGCCTTGCGCTCGTCGGCCCGGGCCTCCGGCGCCACCGGCAGGAACAGGTCCACGCGCGTGCCGTAGCCGAGCCGGCTGTCGATGGTGAGATGTCCGCCGGACTGCTTGGCGAAGCCGTACACCATGCTGAGCCCGAGGCCGCTGCCCTTGCCGTGTTCCTTGGTGGTGAAGAACGGCTCGAGCGCGCGGGCGAGCACCTCGGCGGTCATGCCGAGGCCGGTGTCCTGCACGGTGAACACGACGTACGCGCCGGCCGGCAGCGCGTCGCCGGCCTGCGCCGCGTCGATGCGCTCGGCGCGTGCCGACAGGGTGAGCCGCCCGCCGCGCGGCATGGCGTCGCGCGCGTTCAGCGCCAGATTGACCAGCGCCGCGTCGAGCTGGCCGGGATCGGCGAACACCGGGCCGAGGTTTGCCTTGCAATCGACGGCGATCTCGACGCCCTCGCCGAGCGTGCGCCGGAGCATCGCGGCGAGCTCGGCGAGCAGCCGATCCGGCGCGAGCGCGCGCGGCGTCAGGCGCTGGCGCCGCGCGAACGCCAGCAGCTTGCGTGTCAGCTCCGCGCCGCGGCCGACTGCGCGCAGGGCGCTGGCGATGATCTCGCGCGCCGCCGGCCGGTCGCCGATCTCGTCTTCCAGCACCTGCAGATTGCCGGAGACGACGGTGAGCAGATTGTTGAAGTCGTGGGCGATGCCGCCGGTGAGCTGGCCGAGCGCTTCCAGGCGCTGCGAGTGCGACAGTTCTTCCTCGGCGCGGATGCGCGCGAGCGCGGCATCCAGCAGGTTCGCCACCGCTTCGAGGAAATGCCGCGCAGCGCGGTCGAAGTCCCGGGTCTCGCGGCAGAGCACGACCAGCGCGCCGGCGAGCTCGCGGCGATCGTACAAGCCGACGCTCACGCAGGTGCGGAATCCGGCCGGCAGGAATTCCTCCCGATCGAGCCACGCGCGCACCCGTGCCGGCGTGTCGCCGGGTTCGGGCGCGAGCCACGGCACCCACGGCATGCCCTCCAGCGCATCGGCAGCGACGCCGCTGGCGCCGCGCACGTGCAGGCGCGGCAACTGCGGATCGCGGAACAGCACCGCGACGGCGTCCGCGTCGAGACTGGCGGCGATGCGTTCCGGGATGGCGGCGGCGAGCGCACCGGGGTTCGGCGCAGCCAGCGCCAGGCGACCGATCTCGCCGAGCGCGGCGTCGTAGCGCGCGTGGCGCAGCGCCTGGCGGGCGCGCTGGGTCTCGGAAATGTCGCGGATCGAGGCCAGCACCATCGGTCCGTCGGGCGTGTCGAGCGGGCTCAGCGCGATCTCGACCGGAAACTCCTGGCCGTCGCGCTTGCAGCCGATCAATTCCTGGCCGGTGCCCATCGGCCGCACGCGCGGCTGACGCATGTAGTCCTGCCGGTGCGCCGCGTGCGCGCCGCGCACGCGCTCGGGCAGCAACGTCTCGATGGGTCGGCCGCGCAATTCGCTCTCGGCGAAGCCGAACAGGCGCTCGGCCTGCGCGTTGACGCGCACGATGCCGCCGGCGCGATCGACCACGATCATCGCATCCGGCGCGGTTTCGAACAGTTCGCGGAACATCGACGCGCTCGCGGCTCCGCTCACGCCGGAGCGACCTCGGCGGCGAACAGGTAGCCCGCGCCGCGGACGGACTTGATCAGTTGCGGGTGCGCCGGATCCTTCTCGATCTTGCGCCGCAGCCGGCCGATCTGCACATCGATGGCGCGATCGTAGGGCCCGGCATCGCGACCGTGCAGCCGTGCCATCAACTGGTCGCGCGACAACACGCGGCCGGGCGCGGCCACGAGCAGCGCAAGCAAGGCGAATTCGCCGCTGGTCAGCGGCACCTCCGTGCCGTCGCGCCCGGTGAGGCGCCGCGCCCGGGTATCGAGGCGGAATCCCGCGAAGGCGAGCACGTCGCGTGCCGGCGCCGCCTTCGGCGTCGGCGCCACCCGGCGCAGCACGCTGCGCACGCGCGCCAGCAGTTCGCGCAGATCGAACGGCTTGGTGACGTAGTCGTCCGCGCCGAGTTCCAGGCCCACCACCCGGTCCACCGCCTCGCCGCGACCGCTGACGATCACGATCGCGCCCTGCCAGTGCTGGCGCAACCAGCGGGTGAGTTCGAGGCCGTCCTCGCCGGGCAGGCCGAGATCGAGCAGCACCACGTCCACCCCGTCGGCGGCGATCGCCGCGCGCAACGTCGCGCCGTCGGCGGCCGCACTGACGCGGAAGCCGCGCGCGCCGAAATAGCGCTGGATCAGGGCGCGGATCTCGGCCTCGTCGTCGACGACGAGCAGATGCGGCGCGGGCGTCGCGCCGGTCTCGCGGTGGTGGGTCGATGACATGCGCGATCGGGGAGCGCCCGCGAACTGCGGCGACCCATCTTAAGAACTCGCCGCAGCGGCTTCAACCGGCGCGCGGCGCCCGATGGGCTGCGCCGTCAACGCGCGCGCCAGAAGCGCTCCATCTCGAGGAACGTGAACGACGCCGACCAGGTGATCAGCACGAGGCCGGTCAGCGCCTCGGTGCCGGCGAGGAAGCGGATCGGCCCGCTGAGATAGGCATCGGCGGTGCCGACGGTGGTGAAGGTCATGGCCGAGATGTAGACGTAGTCGAGCACGCCGCCATCCAGGCCGTGCGCCTGGCCGAACGCGGGGCCGAGCAGGAGCAGCGTGTAGCCGAATCCAAAAATCCAGATTTCCGCAATGTGTACCGACAGCACGCCGAAGATGGCGAAGATCACCCGCCGCCGGCGCCGTCCCTCCAGCCGCGCCAGCCATTGCGACAGCAGACTGAGCACTTCGTAGTGCAGCAGCACGCAGGCACAGATCATCACCATCGTGGTGAGCACGACCGCCGCGTTCACGTTCCAGTGCTGGTAGTCCGCCGCCGGCAGCGCGGCGGCGAGAGTGATGAAGGGCGGCCGGATCATGACGTCGGGCTCCTGGCGGGCGCGCGTGCGCAGCATCCGCGGTCGGTGCGGCGCCGGTGTTGATTCAGGTCAACGCGATGGGCTCATTTCACCGGCTTGGCCATGCGCAGCAGGTCGGTACCGTAGCCGTGGCGCTGGTACAGCGCGATCGCGCGCGCATTCGCCGGAAACACGCCGAGGGTGAGATACCGGCAGCGGTGCTCCTTGGCCCAGCGCTCGGCGAAGCGCAGCAGCGCGCTGCCGACGCCGCGGCCCTCGTGCTGCGGGGCGACCACCATGTCGCTGATGTGGCAGTTGAGCGCGCCGGTGAAGAAGTCCTTCTGCGTCTGCAGGTGCAGGAAGCCGACGCGCTCGGTGTCGCCGTTCTCGGCGACGAACAGGTGCGAGGCCGGCGGCAGCTCGCGCAGATGCCGCGCCAGATCGGCGCGGATGCCGTTCAAGGTTTCGCCGCGCTTGCGCCAGGCCGGCAGCTCGAAACCGACGAAACGCTCGGCGAGGGCGAGGATGAACTCGTCGTCGTCGGCATGGGCGAGACGGATGGTGAGATCGGTCGCAGTGGTGTTCATGACGCGGAAACGACGATGGCGGGAACGATCGGGATTCAGCCGAACCAGGCCTCCGGCATGGCCATCAGACTGTCGATGCCGGCGCGCAGCACGGCGACATGGGTGCGCGTGCGCGGCAGCACGCGGGCGAAGTAGAACCGCGCGGTCGCGCGCTTGGCCTGCTTGAATTCGGCGCTCTGCGCCGAGGTCTCGGCGGCGGCCACGCTGCGCGCCCAGCAGTAGGCCAGGGCGACGTAGCCGGAGTAGAACAGATACTCCACCGCCGCGGCACCGATCTCGTCGGCATTGGCCTGCGCGCGCCGACCGAGCTCCTGGGTGAGATCGGCCCATTCCTTGGCGGCGACGGCGAGCGGCCCGATGAATTCCTCGAGGGCGCGATCGCGCGCGTGGGTCTGGCAGAACCCGCTGATCTCCTCGAGGTAGTGCTTGAGGCCGATGCCCTGCGTCTGCAGGACCTTGCGCCCGAGCAGATCGAGCGCCTGGATCTGCGTGGTGCCCTCGTAGATGGTGGTGATGCGCGCATCGCGCACGAACTGCTCCACGCCGGTCTCGCGGATGTAGCCGTGGCCGCCGTAGATCTGCAGGGCGTGATTGGTGCATTCGACCGCGGCCTCGGTGAGCAGCGCCTTGACGATCGGGATCAGGAACGAGAGCAACTCGTCGGCCTGGCGGCGCTCGCTCGCGTCCGGCGCGCGCTCGACCCGATCGACCAGCGCCGCGGCGTGGTAGCCGAGCACGCGACCGCCCTCGGCGAACGCCTTCTGGGTGAGCAGCATGCGGCGGATGTCCGGATGCACGATCAGCGGATCGGCCGGCTTGTCGGGATGTTTCGCGCCGGACAGCGCGCGCATCTGCAGGCGCGTGCGCGCGTAGGCGAGGCTGTTCTGGTAGGCGCGCTCGATCAGGCCGAGGCCCTGCAATCCCACCGCCAGGCGCGCGGTGTTCATCATCGTGAACATGGCGTTGAGGCCGCGGTTCGGCTGGCCGATCAGCCAGCCTTCGGCGCCGTCGAAGTTCATCACGCAGGTGGCCGAGCCCTTGATGCCCATCTTGTGTTCGATCGCGCCGCAGGCGAGCGTGTTGGCTTCGCGCATTTTTCCATCTTTGCCGGTTTTATACTTCGGCACGATGAACAGCGAGATGCCCTTGGTGCCGGGCGGCGCATCCGGCAGGCGCGCCAGCACCAGGTGGACGATGTTCTCGGTCAGGTCGTGCTCGCCGGCAGTGATGAAGATCTTGGTGCCGCTGATGCGGTAGCTGCCGTCCGGGTTCGGTTCGGCGCGGGTCTTGAGCAGGCCGAGGTCGGAACCGCAGTGCGGCTCGGTCAGGCACATGGTGCCGGTCCAGCGGCCCGCCACGATCGGCCGCAGGAAGACTTCACGCTGCCATTCCTCGCCGTGCTGGCGCAGCGCTTCGGTGGCGCCGTGCGAGAGCAGCGGATAGGTGCCCCACGACAGGTTCGCCGAATCGATCATTTCCTTGATCGGCGCGCCGACCGATTCCGGCAGATGCTGGCCGCCGTAGCGTTCCGGCGCGACCAGGCCGTTCCAGCCGCCGGCGACGTATTGCTCGTAGGCCGCGCGGAAGCCGCGCGGCGTGGTGACCCGGCCGCTGGCCCGGTCGAACCGGCAGCCTTCCTCGTCGCCGCTGGCGTTGAGCGGCGCCAGCACCTGCTCGGCGAACTTCGCCGCCTCGTCGAGGATGGCGTCGACCACCTCGCGGCTGGCGCTCTCGCCGCCCGGCAGGCGGGCGTACTGTTCGTGGAGCTTGAGCACGTCGAACATCACGAAGCGCATGTCGGCGAGCGGGGCTTGGTAGGCGCTCATGGCGATTCCTCGTCAGGACTGCGTGCCGCACGCGCCGAGCGCCGCGGCCGGCGGCCGCACGGGCGGATCAACGATACTCATTCGGAATCCCGGGCACCGGCGACAGGCGGCTCTTGTGCTCGAACTTGAAATCCTTGCCCGCGGCCGGGATGGTGATCGTGCCCTTGAGCTCGTAGGCGGCCCCGCCCGGCCGGTTGACGTCGGCGAGGAAGGCCTGGCGCGCGTCGGCGGCGGGCGTGATCGTGGTTTCGACGATGTCGGCGTTCTCGCCGGGGATGTCGAGCTCCGGCGCGAGCGCGATGTCGGCCGCCGCCTCGCCGCCCACGCGCAGGCTGGCCTTGAGCGCGGCGTAATGGATCGTCTTGTCGCTGAAGTTCTCCAGACGGAGCTGGATCTTCCAGCGACCGTCCGGCAGCACGTCGAGCTGCTGGATGCTCGCGTTCGGTGGATTGATCGGGTGGGTCGGCGCGCCGCACGCGGCGACGGCCAGCAAGGCGGCGGCGACAACCCAATGCGACTTGCGGGGCATGGCACGAGGCGTCCTTCGGCGACGCCCTACATTAGCCAAAAGCCGCGCGGCCGACAAACCTCCCCGCCGCCGCGCGCGATCCCACGCTACGCCGCCTGCTGCCGCACCACCGTGTACTGCGGCGGCTTGCGGTCGAGGAAACCCAGGGCGTGGCAATGGTTCATCACGTGCACGCCGTGGGCGCGCTGCTCCTCGCGGATCGAGTCACGCAGTTCCACCATCCGGGTCCAGTGCACCTTGGGACGGTAGTGGTGTTCGGCGTGATAGCCGTTGTACAGCCAGAGCCAGTTGTACAGCTTGTTGTAGGTGCTCACGCCCCAGGCGATCGGGTCGTCGGGGTTGCCCTTGTAGTGCTCGTAGTAGCCGTTGAGCGAGGACAGCGAGTGGCCGAAATAGTAGAACGGCACCAGCGCGAGGAACGCGCGCCAGTCGTACACCAGGCAGGCGAGATACACGGCGACGACGATGTAGATCTCGCGCCAGATCCATTTCGCCTTGTCCGGGAATTTCTCCTTGACCCGGTGGTAGACCTCGCCGATGTCGTCGCGGAAATAACTGTAAAACGTATACGTCCACGGGCTTTCCGCCTTGCCGTCCTTGCCGTGCCGGTAGATCGACAGCGGATCCACGGTCGTGCCGTTCGGGCCGATCCGGTCCATGTTGCCGACGTGATGGCGCAGGTGCACGTGGTGGTAGAACTCCTGCGAGAAGCCGTCGGTCAGCGACAGCACGATGCTGTAGAGGCGGTTCAGCGTCGGCGAGCGGAAGAACGGGTTGTGGATGAAGTTGTGGCTGGTGGAGTTGATGCTCCAGGAAATGCTGATCGAATAGACCAGCGCCAGCGGCAGCCACAGCACCCAGGGCATGGCGTGGAAGCCGAAGAACAGCGCAGCGACGAACACCAGATGGCCGAGCCCCATCAGGGTCGGGACCAGGTCCCACGGCGTATAGGCGAAAAAGGCGCGGCGGCTCGACATGCGCGGACGGTTCGGGGAAAATGCGCCGCCATTTTGCCAGAACGCCGCCGCGGCCGGGTTAAGATCGCCTCAAACGACGCGGACGATGCAGCGCCCGACGCGGGTTTCTTCCCCGGCAAGGCTAGGTTTCCTTAATGCGTTGCGGCGACAATTGAATCTTTGCCGAAACGGGAAAACAGCGTGTCCGACTGGACCATCCTCTGCGATTTCGACGGCACCGCCGCCGTCGAAGACACCACCGACACCCTGCTCGAGTCGTTCGGCCGTCCCGGCTGGGAGGCGCTCGAGGAGGCCTGGCGCGCCGGCCGCATCGGCTCGCGCGAATGCATGGCCGGACAGGTGGCGCTGCTCGACATGGACCGCGCCGAGCTCGATGCGCATCTTGCCGCGCGCCGGCTCGATCCCGACTTTCCCGAGTTCGTCCGCGCGATGCACGCGCAGGGCATCCACGTCGAGATCCTGAGCGACGGCCTGGACTACGCGATTCACGCCATCCTCGCGCGCCATGGCCTGGACTGGCTGCCGATCGCGGCGAACGGCCTCGAGGCCATCGGCGAGCGCCGCTGGCGGCTCACCTTTCCCCACGCCAGCCGCGGCTGCGAAGTCGGCAGCGGCAACTGCAAGTGCGCGCGCGCCGCGCGCGTGCGCACAACGAGTCAGCGCGTGCTGCTGATCGGTGACGGCGCCTCGGATTTCTGCGTCGCCGCGGCCGCCGATTTCGTCTTCGCCAAGGGCAAGCTGATCGCGCACTGCCTCGCCAACCACATTCCGCATGCGCCGATCGCGAATTTCGCCGATGCGCTGCGGCTGATGCCCGAGCTCGTCAGCGGTCGCCTGCCGGGCGCACAACCCTCCGTTCCGGAAGTCGTTTCCTATGCGTAATGCCGCCATGCCGTTGCCGCCGGCCGCCGCCGCGGTCGATCGCGACGCCGAACTGCTCGCCGACGAGGCGAAATACTGCTCCTTCGGCGACACCGTCCATTACTCCGAACCGCCGAAGATCTTCGCGCGCTGCGAGGGCAGCTTCCTGTACGACCGCGCCGGCACGCCGTTCCTCGACCTGCAGATGTGGTACTCGGCGGTCAACTTCGGCTACGCCAATCCGCGCCTGAACGACGCGCTCAAGCGCCAGATCGACACCCTGCCGCAGGTGGCGAGCCAGTACCTGCACCCGAGCAAGATCGAGCTTGCCAAGCGCATCTGCCAGGACGCCGAACGCAAGTGGGGTCGCCAGGGCCGCGTGCACTTCAACGTCGGCGGATCGCAGTCGATCGAGGACTCGCTCAAGCTCGTGCGCAACGCCAGCGGCGGCAAGAGCCTGATGTTCGCCTTCGAGGGCGGCTACCACGGCCGCACGCTCGGCGCCTCGGCGATCACCTCGTCGTACCGGTACCGCCGCCGCTACGGCCATTTCGACCGGGCCATGTTCATCGAATTCCCGTACCACTTCCGCGGACCGAAGGGCATGTCCAAGGAGGAGTACGGCGAGCACTGCGTGGCCAAGTTCGCGCGTCTGTTCGAGAGCGAATACAACGGCGTGTGGGACCCCAAGGCCGGCCAGTGCGAATATGCCGCGTTCTACGTCGAGCCGATCCAGGGCACCGGCGGCTACGTCATCCCGCCGCCGAACTTCTTCCGCGGTTTGAAGCGGGTGCTCGACCAGTACGGCATCCTGCTGGTGGTGGACGAGATCCAGATGGGCTTCTTCCGCACCGGCAAGCTGTGGTCGATCGAGCATTTCGGCGTCACGCCCGACGTGCTCGTGTTCGGCAAGGCGCTGACCAACGGCCTGAACCCGCTCGCCGGCATCTGGGCGCGCGAGGAGTTGATCAACCCGACCGTGTTCCCGCCCGGCTCGACGCATTCGACGTTCGCCTCGAACCCGCTCGGCACGGCGGTCGGTCTCGAGACGATGAAGATGCTCGCCGAGACCGATTACGAATCGATGGTGATGGCCAAGGGCCGGCACTTCCTCGACGGGCTGCGCGATCTGCAAAAGCGCCACCCCGAGATCGGCGACGTCGACGGCCTCGGCCTCGCGCTGCGCGCCGAGATCTGCGAAGCCGACGGCTACACGCCGAACAAGAAGCTGCTCGACCGCATGGTCGATCTCGGCCTCGCCGGCGAGCTCGAACACAACGGCCGCAGGATGGGCCTGGTGCTCGACGTCGGCGGCTACTACAAGAACGTGATCACGTTCGCGCCGTCGCTGCACATCACGCCCGAGGAAATCGACCTCGGCCTGACGCTGCTCGACCAGTTGCTCAGCAAGGCCAAGCGCGGCTGAGCCGCGCTCAGTCCCACGCCAGCGTGCCGTCGATCACGGTGCGCGTGCGCCCGCCCACCCACACCGTGCCGTCGGCCTCGATGCGGATGCGGATCGCCGCGTCGTGTCCCATCTCGCGGCCCTGGCTCACGCGATAGCCGCGGCCGAGCGCGCCGCCCGGCTCGGCCTGCGCGACGTAGGCGGCGATGAGTCCGTTCGCCGCGCCGGAGGCCGGATCCTCGACGATGCCGACGCCGGCCGGAAAGGCGCGCACGACGAGATCGAACGCGCGCTCACGGCAACGCGCGAACACGCACAGGCCGAGACCATCCTCGGCCGCGGCCAGCGCGCGGATGGCGGCATGATCGGGCCGCCAGGTCCGCACTTGCGCCTCGTCGGCGAGCTCGGCCACCCACCAGCGGCGGCCGCCCTCGAGCAACGCCGGCGGCAGCGCGCCGAGCGTGCGGTCGCCGAGCGCGGCGCGCAGTGGCGGCGAGGCGTCGATGCCCCGACGCAGCACCCGCGCGCGCGGCGCCTGCACGAACAGCTCGCGGCTCGCGCCCGCGCCTTCGACGCGGATCGGCAGCAGGCCCGCGCCGCATTGCTGGATCAACGTATCGCCGCGGGCGACGGCGAAACCGGCCTCGAGCGCGGCGTGCGCGCTGCCGATCGTCGGATGGCCGGCGAACGGGATTTCCCGGCTCGGCGTGAAGATGCGCACGCGATAGCTCGCGGCGGCGTCGTCCGGCGGCAGCAGGAAGGTCGTCTCGACCAGATTGGTCCAGCGCGCGAAGCGCTGCATCGCCGCGTCGCTCAGGCCGCGCGCATCGACGACCACGCCGAGCGGATTGCCGCCGCCGGGCGTGGCCGGAAAGACGTCCAGTTGCTGGTAACGGAACGTGGCCATCTGCGCCGCGCCGGAAGGGGCGCCGATGATAACCGATCGCGCGGACGCGACCGCGTCGCGCCGATTCACGCCGTCCGTCGCGTCGCGGCCGCACGCTGCGGAATGAGCAGGATGCAGGCGATCATGCCCACGGCAATGATCGCCGAGGCCAGCGGGCGGCTGACGTCGAGGCCGCCGTCGGCGAGCGGCTTGTCGAGGAAATCGCCGACGGTGGCACCGAGCGGGCGGGTCAGGATGAACGCCGCCCAGAACAGCGCCACGCGCGAGATGCGCGTGGCGTAGTACAGCGCGACGACCGCGCCGATCGCGCCGAGAAACACCGCCGCGCCGCCGAGGTACCCGAACCCGGAGGTGTCCGCCAGCCAGTCGCCGAGCGCGGTGCCGAGCGTCTGCGAGAACGTGATCGTGGCCCAGTAGAACGCCTCCGCCTGCGGCGTGCGGATGGTGTCGACCGAGACGCTGCCGAGGACCCGATACCAGAGCGCGAGCGTCGCCAGCACGCAGCCGAGCAGCACGGTCGAGCCGCCGGTGTAGCCGATGCCGAGCGAACGGTCGGCGAAATCGGCCAGCGTCGTGCCGAGCGTGGTCGAGGCGACGATCGTCGCCCAGTACAGGAACGGATGGAATTGCCGTGCCGCGATCTGGGCGCCGACCAGCGCGACGAGCAGCGCCAGGAACAGCGCGCTGCCGGCGAGATAGCCGAGATCCCAGGTCATGGTCACGGTGTCGCCGCCGGTTTCGCCGAGCGTGGTGGCGAGGATCTTGATGATCCAGAAGCCGAGCGTGACGGCCGGCACCTTGGTCAATGCGGAGGCAGGCGATTCGTTCACGGCGAAGGCATCGGTGCGGGGCCAATCAGACGCGGCGCAGCGCGATCACGGCATTGAGGCCGCCGAACGCGAACGAGTTCGACAGCGCGGCGCGCACCGGCCGTTCGCGCGCCACGTTCGGCACGTAGTCGAGGTCGCAGTCCGGATCGGGATCGAGGAAGTTCGCGGTCGGCGCGATCACGCCCTCGCGCAGCGCGCCGATCGCGGCGACCAGCTCGATCGCGCCGGCGGCGCCGAGCGCGTGGCCGTGCATGGACTTGGTGGACGACACCGCGAGCGCGTCGGCGTGCGCCCCGAACACGCGCCGGATCGCGCGCGTCTCGGTCGGATCGTTGGCCGGCGTGCCGGTGCCGTGGGCGTTGATGTAGTCGACCTCCGTCGGCGCGAGGCCGGCATCGCCGAGCGCGGCGGCGAGTGCACGCGCCGCGCCGGTCTCGGACGGAAGCACGATGTCGCCGGCATCCGCCGACATGCCGGCGCCGGCGAACTCGGCGAGGATCGGCGCGCCGCGCCGGCGCGCGTGCTCGTATTCCTCGAGCACGAAGATGCCGGCGCCTTCGCCGAGCACCATGCCGCGGCGCTGCTTGCAGAACGGCCGGCAGGTGTCGTCGGCGGTGACGCGCACCGCCTCCCAGGCCTTGATCGTCGGCACCGTGATGCAGGCCTCGCTGCCGCCGGTGACGGCGAAATCCGCTTTGCCGCTGCGCACCATCTCGAACGCCAGCGCCATCGCATGATTCGCCGAGGCGCAGGCGCTGACCACGGCGAACGCCGGTCCGGTCAGGCCGTACTCCATCGTGATCTGGCACGCCGGGGCGTTCGCCATCAGCCGCACGATGGTGAGCGGATGCACGCGCGGGTTCTTGTCGCCGTAGAAGCGGCGCGCCTGCTCGTCGTGGGTGTTCTCGCCGCCGATGCCGGTGCCGACGATGCAGGCGGCGCGCTCGCCGAGGCCGCTGCTGCGGAATTCGAGGCCGGACTGGGCGATCGCCTCGCGCGCGGCGATCAGCGCGAACTGCGAGACGCGATCGAGGAATTGCAGGCGCTTGGCGTCGAAATGCGCGCTCGGATCATAACCGCGCACCTCGGCGGCGATCTTGACGAGGGTAAGATCGGTGGCGATGTTCTCGATCGGGCCGATGCCGGAGCGGCCCTCGCGCATCGCCGTCCAGGTCGCACGCGCGTCGTGGCCGAGCGCCGAGATCGCGCCCATCCCGGTGACGACGACGCGACGCATGCCGGCCCCGTGCCTCCTGCCCGCGGCGTCGGCTCAGGCGGCCGGCGTGGCGCCCGCCTGTTTCTCGGCGAGCAGCTTCTCCACCGCCTCGACCAGGCCCTTGACCGATTCGGTGTCGAAGTTCGGATCGCGGTCGGGCAGGGTGATCTTGAAGTGGTCCTCGATCTCGAAAATGATCTGCACCGCGTCCAGCGACTGGATCTCGAGATCCTTCAGCGTCGATTCCGGCGTGATCTTGGCGATGTCGATGCCCGCCTCCTTGGAAATGATGCCGAAGATGGTTTCCTGGACGCTGCTCATGGGGTTCTCCGCAAGAAGGTTCTGATGACGGACCGGGCGGACACGTAGATTACCTTGAGCCGGGGGCCGTGGTCGATGGCGGCGCCGGCGCGTCGGCACCGAGCAGGAGAATGCCGCCGACGATGACCGCCGCGCCGAGCAGCTGCAAGGCGCCGATGTGCTCGCCGAACACCAGCCACGAGGCGAGCATCACGGCGATGAACACGACTGCGCTGGTGGCGAAGGCGGCCGACAGGGTCGAGGCGCGCAGGATCGTGAGCCAGGCGAGAAACGCGCCGAGGTAGCAGCCGATCGCCACCCACAGCCACGGCGTGGCGAGCGCGGCGCGGAACGCGGCGGCGGAAAAATCGAACGCGCCGGTGGCGCGTCCGGCGAACTTGAGTGCGATCTGGCACAGCGTCTCGAAGCCGAGCAGCAAGGTCCAGGCGAGCCAGGCGCGGAGGGTCATGGCTGCCGCTCCGCGAGCAGCGCCGCGAGTTCCGGATCGTGCCGGTCGAGCCGGGCGATGCGTTCGACCCGGGCGAGCACCCAGTCGAGCGGACGGTTGCGATGCCGGTACCACAGCCAATTCGCGTCCAGGCGGCTGCCGAGCCGCCGCTTCTCGCGGTGCAGGCCCTGCCCGCTCTGGTACACGGCCAGGCCGTGGGCGATGCAGTAGCGCACGTTCTCGAGCCAACTGACGAAGTACAGATTGCGTTCGCGCGCCACCGCGTAGTCCATGCCGAGGAACTTGTCGAGCAGGCGCCGCTCGTCGTGCAGCACCAGGTTGAACGCCACCAGCCGCGCATCCAGCCAGTAGGTCACGCAGCTCGCGCGCGGACCGAGCTCGCGCAGCACCGCGCGGAAGTATTCCGCGGTCAGCTCCTCGAAGCTGTACTGCGCCTGCGCGTAGGTGGCGCGGTACAGGCGCATGAGGTCGGGCGCGATGTCGTCGATGTCGCGGCGCCATTCCACGCGCAGGTCCGCGGCAGCCCGGAGCTTGCGCTTGAGATCCCGGCGCGTGGCGCGGCCGAGTGTGCCCAGGTACTCCTCGATGCTGGCGAAGCGCACCTCGAGCGACGCCGTCGGCAGACCCGGCTGGCGGCGCAGTCCCTGGGTCGGCGCCGCCGCGGCCCACAGCGCATCCTGCGCGGCGCTGGAATCCTTGACCGCGATCATGCGCACCGCATGCTCCGCGGCGTAGGCCTCGGCGCGCGCCAGCAGCGCCGCGAGCAGTCGCGGCCGTTCGTCGGCGGCGACGTCGGCGGCGAAACCGAGGTGACAGTGCTCGGCGACCGGTGAACCGAGGCCGAGCATGCGCTGGCGCAGCCACCGCGGGAAACGCCGCGCCAGCGCGTCGCTGACGCGCCGCAGCGGCCCGCCCAGGGTGGTGTCGAGCTCGTAGTCGGTGACGAAGGCCGGCACCGCGGCGCGCAGCGCGCCGTGCTCACGCACGCCGAAGTACACCCAGGCGAAATCCGGCAGACCGGCCTGCTCCACCGCGCGGTAGTAGCTACAGTCCTCCAGTTCGTCCGGGAACAGCCGGTTCCATTCCTCGCGGCGGAACTCCGCGATCGAATTCGCGACGACGAGTTCCATCACTCCGCGGCAACGGCCACCTCGGCCGGCTCGGGCATGTGCACGAAGCGCCGGGCGACGACCTCGTTGAAGAAACGCGCCGAACGCTCGACCACGAGGTCGCGTTCCTTGTCCACCGTGATCATGTGATAGCTGTCCTCGAGCAGCACCGTCTCGACCGGGCCGCGCACGCCGCGCACGATCATGCGCACGTTCTTGAGGCTCGCCACGTCGTCGTCCACGGCGTGCACCACCAGACACGGCGTGCGGATCGTCGGCAGTTGCCGGCGCACGAGGAAGGACAGCCGGTAGAACTCGGCGAGCGACGGCCACGGATTGCCCGGCAGGCCGGCGGCGGAGCTGTCGCCGCTCAGCATGCTGCTGGCGATGCGCTGGCGGATGCGCTCGTCCTTGATGCCGTACGGGAAACATTCGTGGAACTTGCGCTGGTGGCCGAAGCCGAGCCCGACCACGAGCGGCAGCAGGAACGAAAGCCGGCCGATCCACGGAATGGTCCAGCCGTCGTAGACGAAGGTGGTGCCGTAGAGACCGAGGCCGTCCACTTCGTCCGGGCGGTCGGCGGCGAGCTTGAGCGCGAGCAGCGCGCCCATCGACAGGCCGGCCACGAACAGGTGATCGACGTCGTTGCGCAGGCGGTCGGCGGCTTCCCACGCGCTGCGGTACCAGTCGCGCCAGCCGGTCTTGAGCAGGTCCTCCTCGGTGCCGCAATGGCCCGCGAGCTGCATGCCGTAGACGGTGAAACCGGCGCGATTGAGCCCCTTGCCGACCAGCCGCATCTCGGTCGGCGTGCCGGTCAGGCCGTGGATCAGGAGGACGCCGGAACGGCCGCCCGGCAGGTAGAAATCGTTGGCTTTGATCATCGGGGCGAATCGGTCGGAATGGTCATTGGCATCGGCGCAAGGCCGAAACGAATATTTTGCACTGCGCTGTTTAGGAAATCCTAAAGCGGCGTTAACGTCTCACGGCCAGCAGACCATGGCCACGCCGACCGCCACCGCCGCCGTCGCGAACCAGCGCCGCGGCGGCACGCGCTCGTCGAGCACGAAACGGCTGGCGACGACCACCCCGCAGTACGACAGCGCCATGAACGGAAAGGCGATGCTGAGCGGGGTCATGCTGAGCGCCGCGAACCACAGGATGAACTCGACCACGTAGATCGACACGCCCGCGGCGATCCACCACGAGCCGAGCAGGCCGAACACGCCACCCAAGCAGCCGCGCGGACGCGCCGCGCCGGGATGATGGCCGACGCCACGCTTGAAACAGACCTGGCCGGCGACGTCGCACAGCACGGTGCCGAGCAGCAGAGCCAGCGTCAGCATGCGCGTGTCGCCCGTTCGATCGCCACCAGGAACTCCCGATTCGCCGCCTCGTTGCGCATCCGCATGGCGGCGTCCTCGCACGCCCGCTGCGGCTGATCCAGCCGCGCCTCGACGCGCTTGAACCAGTTGCGGTGCGTGGCCGGCGAGTAGTCGCCGCACAGGTCCGCGCCGACGATGCGGCGTCGCGCGCCGACCGCCGCGACGATCCGCAAGGCGGCGGCGAGCGGCATCTCGCCCTGGTCCCAGTTGGTCAGCGCATCGGCCTCGCGCAGCACGTCCTTGTCGATACTCAGCCACACCGCCTCGGTATCGATGAGCGAAAGTATAGCATCGAGGTGATCGCCGAGTTCGCCGTCGGCGAGGTTGCGCCAGATCAGCCGACCGTCGAGGTAGCGATGGCCGGGGCCGTCGGCGAGGCGCCGCCACACCCGCGATGGCGGGTGTCGCCACGGCAGCAGCACGATCCGACCCGCCGCCAATGCCGGCAGATTGCCGCCCTTGAGATCCGGGTGGGCGAGATCGTCGCTGCACGGGCCGAGCGTGATCACCCGGCGCACCTGCGGCAGTTCCAGCGCGCGGTTCACCCACGACCCGCAGTGCCAGCGCGGCGCCAGCCGGACCCAGTCCGGATGATTGTCGAGATGCACGATGGTGTACGGCTCGCGCACGCGTTCCATCAGCAGCACCGCCAGATGATGAAAATCGCCCGAGCCGAGCAGGGCGAGCGTCGGGCCGTCCGGCAGCGCCGCATGGATGCGCGCGCGGGCGAGCGCGATCGTCCGCGCCCGGCTCCACAGCCGCAGGCGCGGCGCGAGATCGCGCAGCGCGACGCGCCGCAGCGAGGTCCACGGCGCCGCACCGGCGAGCGAGGATTGCGCATCGACCGTGCCGTCGAGATCGAGAATCATGAGATGCATGCGCGCAGTATCGCGCGAACCGCGCAGGAATCGGCAGGGGCGCCGGGAATACAACCGCGCCGCTACTCGGCCTTGCGCACCTTGAGCGTGGTGCCTTCCACGCCGATCACCTCGATCACGCTGCCGGCGGGCAGATCCGGCCCCTCGACCAGCCAGTGCGAATCGCCGACCCGGGCCTTGCCCTGGCCGTTGACGATGGCGGTCTCGAGCGTGTAGCGCCGGCCGACGAATTGTGCGGCGCGGCGGTTGAGCAGCGGCTGATCGCTGCGCTCGCCGGCGGCGCGGCGCACGAATTGCCAGTAGACGTAGCAGCTCACCAGCGCGAAGGCGGTGAACAGCACGCTCTGCGCCAGCACGGAAAGATCCGGCACCATCAGCAGCACCACGCCGAGCGCGGCGGCGGCCACGCCGATCCACAGCAGGAAGAAGCCCGGTGCCAGCAGCTCGGCACCGATCAGCACCAGCGCCAGCAGCCACCAACCGTAGTGCGCCGTCAGGTTTGCGAACATATCCACTTTTCCACAAGGATCGATATCGCGGGGTTGCGCCGACGGCGCACGCTCACGCCGACTTCGCCGGCGGCCGCGCCGCCTGCTGCTGTTCCTGCAAGCTGGCGCGGGCGAGTTCGGCGATGCCGGCGAGCGAGCCGAGCACGCCGGTCGCCTCCACCGGCAGCAGCAGCACCTTCTGGTTCGGCGCGCCGACCAGCGCCTTCAACGCCTCGACGTACTTGGTGGCGACGAAATAATTGATCGCGTTGAGGTCGCCGGCGCGGATCGCCTGCGAGACCAGCTCGGTCGCCTTGGCCTCGGCCTGGGCCTGGCGCTCGCGCGCCTCGGCCTCGCGGAACGCCGCCTCGCGGCGCCCCTCCGCGGCCAGGATCACCGACTGCTTCTCGCCCTCGGCCTTCAGGATCGCCGCCTGGCGGAGCCCTTCCGCTTCGAGGATGTTCGCGCGCTTCTCGCGCTCGGCCTTCATCTGCCGCGCCATCGACTCGACCAGATCGCGCGGCGGCTGGATGTCCTTGATCTCGATGCGATTGACCTTGACGCCCCACGGATGGGTGGCCTCGTCCACCACCTTGAGCAGCCGCGCGTTGATCTCGTCGCGCTTGGACAGCGATTCGTCGAGGTCCATCGAGCCGAGCACGGTGCGGATGTTGGTCATCACCAGATTGAGGATCGCCTGATCCAGGTTGGCCACCTCGTAGGCCGCCTTGGCCGCGTCGAGCACCTGGTAGAACACCACGCCGTCCACGCGCACCACGGCGTTGTCCTTGGTGATGACGTCCTGGCTCGGCACGTCGATCACCTGTTCCATCATGTTCATCTTGCGCCCGACCGTGTGATAGATCGGGATCAGCACGTGCAGGCCCGGTTCCATCGTGCTGGTGTAGCGGCCGAAGGTCTCCTTGGTCCATTCGTAGCCCTGCGGCACCACGCGCACGGTCTTGGCGATGAACACCACCGCGACGATGAACAGCGCCAACGCGACCCATCCGCCCATGATTCTTCTCCCCGCTGTGCGACCGCCGCACGGCCGTCAGTATAACGCCGCCCCGCGCCTGCGCCGCGATGGTAAGATGCCCACGCTGCTGCCCCGCCCGCGGGCGGGGTCGAAGTGCAACGCCACTCGACACGGGGAGAACAACAATGAAACGTACGCTATCGCTTGCGATCGGTGCGGCGCTGCTCGGCACGAGCGGTCTCGCGCTCGCCATCACCGATACCGAAACCAACGCCGCCATTCCGTTCAACTTCGCCAATCCCGGCGCGCGCAGCATGGGCATGGGCGGGGCCTTCCTCGGCCTGGCCGACGATGCCACCGCCGCCTACACCAACCCGGCCGGCCTCACCCAACTGGTGACGCCGGAGGTGTCGATCGAGGGACGACACACCGAGTTCAGCATCCCCTACGTCAACAGCGGCAGCGCGACGGCCAATCCGTTCCGCGGCTCGGGCATCCACACCGCCGATGCCGACAGCTCGCGCACCAATCTGTCGTTCCTGTCGTTCGTGTACCCGTGGCAGAACTGGTCGTTCGCGGTCTACCGCGACGAGTTGCTGCGCTACCGCGCCGATTTCCGCAACGATCCGAACGGCGTGACCATCGTCACCGGCTTGGCCGACAACCAGGGCAATCCACTCAATCTGATCACCTATCCGGTCACCGCCAGCGCCGACCTGCGCGTGATCGACTACGGCGTCTCCGCGGCGTGGCGCGCCGCCGACAACGTGTCGCTCGGTTTCGGCCTGTCGTACTACGATTTCAAGATCGACACGCTGATCACGCGGCTGGCCTTCCCGAACAACGCGCTCGGCCTGCCCGCGGGTACGCCGGTCAACCAGCAGGCGCAGCACGGCAGCGACAACGACGTCGGCGTGAACCTCGGCGCCCGCTTCGTGCTCGGCGAGCACTGGAGCGCCGGCCTCACTTACCGGCGCGGACCGAAGTTCGGCTACGACGCCACCAGCACCGTGCTCACCGGCAGCGCGCCGCAGGTCGCAGTGAGCCTGCACGACGTGCGCTTCAAGGTGCCGGACCAGTTCGGCGCCGGCCTGAGCTGGCATCCGAACGACGCCCTGGTACTGAACTTCGACGCCGACTACATCCAGTACTCGCAGCTCACCCACGGCATCCAGTCGCTGTTCGGCAACGGCAACGCCACGGTGGCGAGCCTGTCGATCCCGAACGGCGTCGAGCTGCACCTCGGCGGCGAGTATACATTTACCCAAATGACGCACCCCTTCAGCGTGCGCGCCGGCGTCTGGCACGATCCGCGCCATTCGATCGAGTTCAAGGGCGATCCCGACACCGACCAGGGCGCGCTCGGTCTCGCCACCCTGTTCCATGGCGGCAAGGGCTCGCAGAATCACGGCGCGCTCGGCTTCGGCTGGGCGTTCGAGAAATTCCAGATCGACGCCGCCGCGGACTTTTCCAGCCTGACCGACACCTACTCGATCTCGGCGGTCTACCACTTCAAGTGATCCGCGCCCGGCCGCACCGGTCCGAAAACGCCTCCGCCCGGAGGCGTTTTCGCCGGTGGGCCGCTCAGGAAGGTCCGATCAAATCCCCACCTGATTACAGTCTGCCGCCTCTCCCGCTGGCGGGGGAGGCCGCGCCGAAGACGCGGGTGAGGGTGGCACCGCAGTGATCTTGTTCTGTTCTTGAGGTGCATCCTGCGGGTTTCCGCTCGCGTCCGGCGAGCGGGTCACTTCTCTTTGCTCACCAGAGCAGAGCTTCCGCTCGGCCGCTGGCCGCGCGGGTAACTTTTCTTTGCTCGTGCACTGCGC
>JAJPHA010000086.1 GCA_021325475.1 Rhodanobacteraceae bacterium
CTGGATGATCGGGCCGACCTGCCTGGCCTTGGCCGCCACCTGCGGCGGATAGTAGCCGGGCTTGTCCGCCATCTCGCCGACGTACTTGCCGGCGATGATCGTCGGCAAGTACCAGGTGCCGCGCTCCTTCATCAGCTTCATGTCCTCGTCGCTTGCGTCGGCGGCGTGGCGGCGGTGACGGAAGCGTCGTGCATGATGGGGCGCTCGCGAGGGTGGTCGGACCGCGGACACGGTGACGCGCCGCCGCCCGGCGCGCCACTGACCGAAGCGCGGGCTGATCGCCTGCGATTGGGGACCTGCCCCGGGAGCTACGGCGTGGAATCGCCGGTCAGGCCGTGGCGCACCGCGTAGAGCGCGATCTGGGTGCGGTCCTCCAGCCGCAGCTTGGCCAGGATCTGGCTCACGTAGCCCTTGACCGTGCCCTCGGTCAGATTGAGCTGGCGGGCGATGTGCTTGTTCGACAGGCCCTTCGCGACCAGGCGCAGCACGTCGGTCTCGCGCGGGGTCAGCGCTTCCTCGTTCGACGGCGACTTGCGCAGCAGTTCCATCAATTGCCGCTGTGCCGCGGGCGCGAGATACGGCTGATCGGTGGCGACGCTGCGGATGGCGCGGACCAGGTCTTCCATCAGCGCGTCCTTGAGCAGGAAGCCGGTGGCGCCGGCATCGAGCGTGGCGCGGATCAGCGCATCCTCGCCGAAGCTGGTGAACACCATGATGCGGATGCCGGGCGCGCGCTCGCGCAGGCCGCGGATGGTCTCGACCGCGGACAGGCCCGGCATCTTGAGATCGACGAGCGCCAGATCGGGCTTGAGCGCGGCGACCGCGGCGAGCGCCTCGGCGCCGTTGGCGAATTCGCCGACCACGGCGATGTCGTGCGCCGTCTCCAGCACCGCGCGCACGCCCTCGCGCACCACGGCGTGATCGTCGATCAGGATCAGGCGGATCGGTGGCGAAGACATCTGCGGCGGGAAGGTCTCGGCGGTGGCGTTCATGATACGACCGGCGATGAGGGCCGAGGGCTGAGGGCTGAGAGCTGAGCGCTTTTCCCACTCCCCACTCCCAACCTTGCCGCCGACTGTGCCCGCGCCGGCGGCGTCGCGACACCGGCGAAAGTGGGCGGCGCGACCTGTCGCCGGACAGGTGTCAGCGGTCGGCCCGCGGCAGGCGCGCTTCCACCAGCGTACCGCGCGGATTGTTCGAGGCGATGCGGAACTGGCCCTGCAGATTCTCGATCCGGGTGCGCATGCTGCCCAGGCCCACACCGGGACGAAACGCGGTGTCGAGACCGCGGCCGTCGTCGGCCACGCGCAGCACCGCTTCGCTGTCGGTCACCGCCGCCTCGACGCGGATGCGCTTGGCGCCGGCATGGCGGATGGTGTTCGATATCGCTTCCTGGCAGACGCGGTACAGCGCCTCCTCGTGCTCCAGCCGCTGCGGCACGTAGCCGGCGAAGCTGGACTTCACGGCGATGCTCTCGGGCACGATCGCGGCCAGCAGCTTGTTGAGCGCCGAGGGCAGGGCGTGCTCGCGCAGCGTCTCCACGCCGACCAGGGCGCGGCTGCGGCGCGAAACCTGGATGTTCTCGCCGGCGCCGGTCGGTGCGAGCTGCTGCAGCAGCATGCGCATCTCGGCGAACGCGGTCTGCGCGAGCTGCTGCAAGCGCGCGGCGCGGCGCGCGCCGTCCTCGGGACTGCGCTGCCAGGCGGCGACCAGGGTCTGGCTGAGCAGGCTCATCGAGGACAGGATCTGGGTGACGTTGTCGTGCAGCTCGCGCGCCAGGCGCTGGCGCTCGGCCAGCACCGCGGCGTGGCCGGCCTGTTCGTAGAGCGCGGCATTGTCGATGGCGACGGCGAGGTAATCGGCGATCACCTCGAGGCTGCGCCGGTCGAGGTCGTCGAACGGCTGGTCGCTCTCGACGTTGAGCACGCCGAGCACGCGCTCGCCGGAGCGGATCGGCACGGCCAGTTCGGCGAGCGCCGGCGGCACGCCGGGCGGGCAGACGTAGCGCGGATCGCGGCGCACGTCGTTGACGAGCTGGGTGTGGTGCTCGCGCACCGCCGCGCCCATGATGCCCTGGTCGATGGCGAGTCGATCCTCGTGCTGGATGCGCCGCTTGTAGTCGCCGCCGCGGACGCGCACGACGAGCGTTTCCGGGTCGGTCGGGTCGAGCAGCGGGATGTCCACGTTCGGGAAGCCGAGCGTCTCGTGGATGGCGTCGGCGGCACGCTGCAGGATGGCGTCGCGGCCGAGCTCGCGGTGCAGGTCCGCGGCGATGCGCGCGATCAGCTCGAACCGCTCGCGGGTGCGGCGTTCCTCCTCGAAGCGGTGCGCGTGCTCGATCGCGCTGGCGCAGACGCTGGCGATCATCTCGACGACCTCGACCTGCGCCGGGCGGAAGCGGCGCGGCGGCGCCAGGGTCAGCACCAGATAGCCGAGCAGGCGCTCCTGCCAGCGGATCGGCACGCCGACGACGTCGAAATCGGCCAGTTCCGGAACCACCGGATGTGGCAGATCGCCGTAGCGGCCGTGATAGGTCTTGCCGTGGGCGATGATGTAGCCGCCGACGCCTTCGCCGGCGGCGAACACCGGCGGAAACGCGGCGTGCACCGCGTGGCGCAGCGCCACCGTGCGCATCACGTTCGCCACCGGATCGTAGCGCCCGATCGCGCCGGTGTCGGCGTGCGCCAGGCGGCAGGCGACGTCGAGCGCGCGTTCCAGCGTCGGCGGCAGCGGCGGCGCGGTCGCGATCTCCGCCAGGAGCTCGGCGAGCGGGGCGAGCGGATGGGACGGTACGGCTTCGGACATGGCGCGGATCGCAACAGCCTACCGCAACTTGGGCGAACCGGCTTGGCGGGGGCTGCTGCGCTGCGGTAGGCTCCGCCTCTGAGCCATCGGATGCGGCGGGTCGACCGCCGCCACAGCACACCCCATGCAAGACACCTACGACTTCGCCGCGGTCGAGGCGGCCGCGCAGCGTTTCTGGAACGACAGCCGCGCCTTCGAGGTGACGGAGGACCCGTCGCGGCCGAAGTACTACTGCCTGTCGATGCTGCCGTATCCGAGCGGCGCGCTGCACATGGGCCACGTGCGCAACTACACCATCGGCGACGCCATCAGCCGGCATCGCCGGATGCTTGGCTACAACGTGCTGCAACCGATGGCCTGGGATGCGTTCGGCCTGCCCGCCGAGAACGCCGCGATCAAGAACAACACCGCGCCGGCGAAGTGGACCTACGCCAACATCGAGCACATGCGCGGCCAGCTCAAGGCGCTCGGCTACGCGATCGACTGGTCGCGCGAGTTCGCCACCTGCCGGCCGGATTACTACGTGCACGAGCAGCGCATGTTCGTGCGTTTGTATAAAAAGGGATTGGTATACCGCAAGCATGCGCTGGTCAACTGGGATCCGGTCGACCAGACCGTGCTCGCCAACGAGCAGGTGATCGACGGCCGTGGCTGGCGTTCCGGCGCGATCGTGGAGAAGCGTGAGATCCCGCAGTGGTTCCTGCGGATCACCGCCTACGCCGACGAGCTTCTGCGCGAGCTCGACCGCCTGCCGGGTTGGCCGGAGTCGGTCAAGACCATGCAGCGCAACTGGATCGGCCGCTCGGAAGGACTCGAGATCGAGTTCGCCATCGAAAACGAGGCGCCGGTGACGGTGTTCACCACCCGGCCGGACACGCTGTTCGGCGCCACCTTCGTAACCATCGCGCCGGAGCATCCGTTGGCGCAGAAGGCCGCGGCCGCCGATCCGCGCATTCGCGCCTTCGTCGAGGAATGCCGCCGCGGCGGCGTGGCCGAGGCCGAGCTCGAGACCCAGGAGAAGAAGGGCATCGAGACCGGCTTCCACGCCATTCATCCGCTGACCGGCGAGCGCCTGCCGGTGTGGATCGGCAACTTCGTGCTGATGGGCTACGGCACCGGCGCGGTGATGGGGGTGCCGGCGCACGACGAGCGCGACTGGGAATTCGCCACCAAGTACGACCTGCTGATCCGGATGGTGATCGTCAGCGACGCGGTGCGCGACGCCATCGCCGAACTCGGCCGCGAGGTGGCGACGCATGCCGATCCGATGGCCGCGGCGCTCGGCGAGAGCCAGCCGCTCGACGTGCTCGAGGCGCCCGGCGCGCTCGCCCTGCTCGAGGAGTTCGAGCGCCGCATCGTCACCGAGGGCGCGTTCACCGACTACGGCACGCTGGTCAATTCCGGCGAGTTCGACGGCCTCGACTACCGCGGCGCGTTCGACGCGATCGCGGCGCGGCTGGAGCGTGAGGGCAAGGGCCGGCGCCGGGTGAACTACCGCCTGCGCGACTGGGGCGTGTCGCGCCAGCGCTACTGGGGCTGCCCGATTCCGATCATCTATTGCGCCCGCTGCGGCGTGGTGCCGGTGCCGGAGGAGCAATTGCCGGTGGTGCTGCCGGAGGACGTGCGCTTCATGGGCGTGCAATCGCCGCTCAAGGCCGATCCGGAGTGGCGCAAGTGTACTTGTCCACAATGCGGCGGCGCGGCCGAGCGCGAGACCGACACCTTCGACACGTTCATGGAATCGAGCTGGTACTACGCGCGTTACACCAGCCCGGGCGCCGCCGACATGGTCGATGCGCGCGCCAACTACTGGCTGCCGGTGGATCAGTACATCGGCGGTATCGAACACGCGATCTTGCACCTTCTGTACTTCCGCTTCTATCACAAGCTGCTGCGCGATGCCGGCCTGGTGAACTGCGACGAGCCGGCCACGAACCTGCTGTGCCAGGGCATGGTCGTCGCCGAGACGTTCTACCGCGAGAACGCCGACGGCGCGATCGACTGGATCAATCCGGCGGAGGTCGAGATCGAACGCGACGAACGCGCGCGGGTGATCGGCGCACGGCTCAAGGCCGACGGCCGGCCGGTCTCGATCGGACCGACCGAGAAGATGTCGAAGTCGAAGAACAACGGCGTCGATCCGCAAGTGATGGTGGACAAGTACGGCGCCGACACGGTGCGCCTGTTCTCGCTGTTCGCCGCGCCGCCGGAGCAGTCGCTGGAATGGAACGAGGCCGGCGTCGAGGGTATGGCGCGCTTCCTGCGCCGGCTGTGGCGCGAGGTGCAGCAGCATGTGGGGAGCCGGGAATCGGGGACGGTGAGCGGTGAGCGGTCAGCGGTGAGCGGAGAAAGCAGCACGGCCCCTGGCTCTCAGCCCTCGGCCCTCAGCCCGCAGCAGAAGTCCCTGCGCCGGCAGATCCACGAAACCATCGTCAAGGTGTCCGACGATTACGCCCGCCGCTACGCCTTCAACACCGCGATCGCGGCGTTGATGGAACTGTTCAACGCCACGGCGCGCTTCGACGATACGAGCGCGACCGGGTGCGCGCTGCGCCAGGAGGCATTCGAGGCGATCGTGCTGCTGCTCGCGCCGATCACGCCGCACATCTGCCACGCGCTGTGGCGTGCGCTCGGCCACGACGATCCAGTGCACGCGCATCCGTGGCCGCAGGCCGACGCGGCGGCGCTGCGCAAGGACACGGTCACGCTCGCCGTGCAGGTCAACGGCAAGTTGCGCGGCACCGTCGAGGTGGCGGCCGACGCGCCGCGCGAACAAGTGGAAAAGTGCGCATTGGCGCTGCCGGAGGCGGCGCGCTACACCGCGGTCGGCACCGTGAAGAAAGTCGTCATCGTGCCGGGCAAGATCGTCAACATCGTCGTGGGGTGAGGCATGGATATCGGAATTCGGCCAACGGCTCGCGGCGGCGTGCGCGCAGCCGCGACCTTGGCGCTCGGTCTCGCGCTCGCAGGCTGCGGCTTTCACCTGCGCGGTGAAGTGCATCTCGCCGCTGAGCTCGAGCGCGTGCACGTGCAGAGCGCCGACCCGTTCGGCCCGCTCAAGCGCGACCTCGAGGCGGCGCTCGCGCGCGCCGGCGCGAAGGTGGAGCCTGCGCCCGGCGACGGCGTGGCCGAGGTCTCGCTGGCGGCGGTGTCGCTGGCGCCGATCGTGCGTTCGGTCGGCGCGAACGCGTTCGTCAACGAGTTCAGCATGGTCTATCACGTCGAGCTCGAGATCACCGACGGCGCCGGCAAGACGCTGCTGCCGAAGCAGGTGATCGAGCAGTCGCGCGTCTACACCTTCGACCAGACCCAGGCGATCGGCACCGGCGCCGAGCAGGACGAGATCAAGAAGGAAATGGAGCGCGACATGGTGCAGGCGGTGCTGCGCAAGATCGAGGCGGTCGGACGGCGGTCGTAGGCCGCCGGCCGCGCGCCGGCAGGCGGTGCCCATGGCGATGACGCTTGCCCAGTTGCACAAGCACCTCGGCGGACCGGAACTGAAGCCGGTCTACCTCATCGCCGGCGAGGAGCACCTGCTCGCGCTGGAAGCCGCCGACGCGGTGCGCGCGCGCGCCCGGGCGCTCGGCTACGGCGAACGCGAGGTGCTCGACGTCGAGGCGAATTTCGACTGGGACGCGCTCGCCCGCGCCGGCGCGTCGCTGTCGCTGTTCGCCGCGCGCCGGCTGATCGACCTGCGCCTGCCGAGCGGCCGGCCGGGCAAGGACGGCGCCGAGGCGATCGGTGCGTATTGCGCGGCGCCGCCGCCGGACACGGTGCTGCTGATCACGGCGACGCAGTGGTCGCGCGAGCAGGAGAAGACCGCCTGGGTGGCGAGCGTCGAACGCGTCGGGGCGTACGCGCCGGCCTGGCCGATGACGCGCGAGGAGCTGCCGGACTGGATCGCCGCGCGCATGGCCGCGCGTGGGCTGCGGGCGGACCGCGCCGCGGTCGAAGCGCTGGCCGCGCGCGTCGAGGGCAATTCGCTGGCGGCCGCGCAGGAGATCGACAAGCTCGCGCTGCTCACCGGCGGCGCGCCGATCGACGCCGACACGCTCGAGGAACTGGTCGCCGACAGCGCCCGCTTCGACGTGTTCAAGCTCACCGACGCCGCGCTCGCCGGCGACGCCGCGCGCGCCTTGCGCGTGCTCGACGGCCTGCGCGCGGAAGGCGAGGCGGTGCCGGCGCTGATGGGCATGGTGCTGTATCAACTGCAGCTGCTCGCCCGGCTCGCGGCGGCGGACCAGCCGGCCGCGGTGTTCCGCGCCGAGCGCATCTGGCCGGCGCGCGAGGCGGTGTACCGCAAGGCGCTGGCGCGCGCCGAGCGCACGCACTGGGAGACTTGTCTCCTGCAGGCCGCGCGCATCGACCGCATCAGCAAGGGCCGCGGTACGGGCGATGCCTGGCGCGAGCTGGAACGTCTGCTGCTGGCGATGGCCAGGCCGGGGGTATTGGGGTTGAGGGCTGAGGGTTGAGGGCCGAGGGCCGAGGGCTGAGGGCTGAGGGCTGAGGGCCGAGGGCTGAGGGCTGAGGGCTGAGGGCCGCGCAGCTCTTTCCACTTCCTACTTCCTACTTCCTACTTCCTACTTCCTACTTCCTACTTCCTACTTCCCGCTCACCGCTGACGGCTCACCGCTCACACACGAGGTTCATCCGCACGCATGCAGCCCGCAGACCTCGATCCTCGGTCCCGACGCCCGCTGGCCGTCCTCGGCGGCACGTTCGATCCGGTCCACATCGGCCATCTGCGCGTGGCGCTGGAGGCGGCCGAGGCATTGGACGCGGACGTGCGTCTGCTGCCGACCGGCACGCCGCCGCACCGGCCGCCGCCGCGGGCGAGCGCGGCGACGCGCGCGGCCATGCTCGAGGCGGCGCTCGCCGGGCAGTCGCGCCTGACGCTCGACACGCGCGAGCTGCGCCGCGCCGGCCCGTCGTATACCTTCGACACCCTGTCCGAACTGCGCGCCGAATTTCCCGCGCGGCCGCTGGTGCTGCTGCTCGGCGCCGATGCCTTCGCCGGTCTGCCGGGCTGGCACCGCTGGCGCGAATTGTTCGATCTCGCCCACCTGGTCGTGCTCACGCGGCCGAACCACGGCGCCGCACTCCCGGAGGACCTCGCCCGCGAAGTCGCATCGCGCCGCGTCGGTGCCGCCGCAGCCTTGCGCGCGGCCCCGGCCGGCAGCGTATTCGAACTCGCGGTGACGCCGCTCGAGATCTCCGCGAGCGCGCTGCGCGAACGGCTCGCCGCCGGAGGCGATCCGCGCTGGCTGGTGCCGGAGGCGCTGATCGATTCCGGACTGCTCGCGGTCTATCGGCGCGGCGCGCCGTAACGCGGATTCGACTCACTGGCGCCACGCCGAAATCGGCCTATACTGACCGTGCCGCGCCGGGTCGCCCGTGCGGCAGTCCCCTTCCCGACGAGGATTTCGCTGCTTTGGCCACCGCACCGAAAAACGCATCCCGCTCCTCCTCTTCCCGTCCCAAGGCCGTTCCGGCCAGACCCGCCGCGGCGAAGCCGCCGAAGAAAACCGCTCCCGAATCGTCCGATCCCGTCGCCTTCCTGCGCGGGCGCGTGCTCGCCGCGCTCGAGGAGTTGAAAGCGCGGGATGTTCGAGTGATCGACGTGCGCGGCAAGACCAGCATCGCCGACGTGCTGATCATCGCCAGCGGCACCTCCACGCGCCACGTCAAATCGCTGGCCGACGAGGTGGTCAAGTTCGTCAAGAAGGCGGGCATGATGCCGCTCGGCGTGGAAGGCGAACGCGAGGCCGAGTGGGTGCTTGTCGATCTCGGCGACATCATCGTCCACGTCATGCTGCCGCGCATCCGCGAGTTCTACGGCCTCGAACGGCTGTGGACGGTCGGCGACGAGATGCCGGCGGCGGCGAATGTGGTGTGAGAGGGGAGCGGGAAGCAGGGAGTAGGAAGTGGAAAGAGCTGCGTGGCTCTCAGCCTTTGGCCCTCAGCCCTCAGCCCTCCCCATGCACACCCGTCTGATCGCCGTCGGCGAACGCATGCCCGCGTGGGTGCAGCAGGGCTACGCCGAGTATGCCAAGCGGCTGTCGCGCGAGCTGCCGCTCGAACTGGTGGAAATTCCGACTCGCGGCGAAGGGCGCGATCGCGCGCGCGTGATCGCGGCGGAGGGCGAGCGCATGCTCGCCGCGTTGCCGAAGGCGGCGCACGTGGTCGCGCTCGACGCCGCGGGCGCGGCCTGGCGCAGCGAGGAGCTGGCGGCGCGGCTGCAGCGCTGGCGCCTGCTCGGCAAGGACCTCGCCTTCCTGATCGGCGGTCCCGACGGGCTTGCGCCCGCGGTGCTGGCGCGCGCCGATGAGCGCTGGTCGCTCGGGCCGCTGACCCTGCCGCATCCGCTGGTGCGGATCCTGGTCGCCGAACAGCTCTACCGCGCCGCGAGCCTGCTCGCCGGCCATCCCTACCATCGCGGCTGACGCGCCGTCGCCGGCGGCGTATACTTTGCGCACATTGCGGTTCGGGCGCGGCACGGATCGTGCTTGCGCAACCACATGAAGGACGGATTTTCAGGGGAAGCGGCGGATCGTGCGGAGATGGTCGGGCCGGCGGCGTTGGCGCTGCGCGCCGCGATGCTCGGTGCCGTCGTCGGCGGTCTTGCCTGGCTGTCGCTGCACTACACCCGCCAGCCGACCGGACTGTCCACGCTGTGGGCCGCGAGCGGCGTGCTGTGCGGCGTGCTGCTGACCACGCCGCGTGCGCGCTGGCCGTGGTATCTCGTCGCCGCCTGCGCCGGCAATGTGCTGGCGCGCTGGTTGCATCACGATGCGGCGTATTCGGTGCTGGGCCTCGGCCTGCTGAGCCTGCTGGATGGCCAACTCACGGCGTGGTGGGTGGCGCGCCAGGTCGGCGACATCACCGAGGTGTCGCACATCCAGCGCACCGCGCGGGTGGCGACGATCGCCGCAGTCGCGGCGAGCGCGCTCACCGGTCTCGCCGCCGCGGCGCTGCTCGCGTGGTTCGTGCGCGCCGACTTCGCCGCGCAGTTCGGCAACTGGTTCGCCGCGCACACGCTCGGTCTGGTGATCTTCGCCATGCTCACCGCGGTGCTGCGCACCGAGCGCGCACGCCTGTTCGGCCGCCCCGGCCGACGCGTCGAGTTCGCCCTGCTCAATCTCGTTATCGCCGCCGCGACGGTGGCGATGTTCGCCCAGGCGCGCTATCCGCTGCTGTTCGCGGTGCATCCGTTGCTCCTGCTCGCGGCGTTCCGGCATCGTTTCGCCGGCCTGGTGTCCGGCACGCTGCTGGTCGGGGCGATCGCGATCCTGGCGACGTTCTCCGGGCACGGTCCGTTCGCGATCGACGGCGCGAGCACGGCCCTGGTGCGCTCGTTGCTGTTGCAGTGTTTCATTGCCAGCACGTGCCTGGTCACGATCCCGGTGGCGGTGGTGTTGAGCGAGTACGGCTGGCTGACCCGGCGCCTGCGCGCGAGCGAGCGCAACTACCGCATCCTTGCCGATTACTCGCGCGATCTGATCGTGCGCATCGGCGCCGACGGCGTGCGCCGCTACATCTCGCCCTCGGCGACGGCGATGCTCGGCTGGAGCGCCGAGGAACTGCGCCAGCCGCGCTGGGACCTGGTGCACCCCGACGACCTCATGCGCCTGCGCGAGGCGTTCGGCGACCTGCGCGCCGGCGGCGGCAGCACCACGGTGGCGTTCCGCACGCGCCACAAGGACGGGCACTACGTCTGGATCGAGGCCAAGGCCAGCCTGGTGCCGGCGGAGCGGCCGGGCGATCCACCGGAGATCATCTATTCCGGGCGCGACGTCACCGCGCGCGTGGCCGCCGAACAGGCGCTGGCGCACAACCAGCGCCGCCTGCGCGCGATCACCGACAATCTGCCGGCGTTCGTGATCCACGTCGACAAGGAGGAAAAGTATACATTTGCCAATGCCTACACCGGCCGGATGCTCGGCGTCGATCCGGCCACGCTGGTCGGCCGCGGCGTGCGCGAGGTGATGGGCGAGGGCGTGTACGCCGAGATCAAGCCGCACATCGACGCGGCGCTGCGCGGCGACACGGTCACCTTCGAGATCGAGCGCGAATTCCAGGGCTGGCGCCACTGGTACCAGTCCACCTACGTCCCGGACGTGGCCGAGGACGGCACGGTGCTCGGCTTCTACGCGGTGACGTTCGACATCTCGCGGCTCAAGCGTGCCGAGCACGAGTTGATGCGCCTGGTGCGCTACGACAATCTCACCGGGCTGGCCAATCGCCTGCACTTCAACGAGCGCCTGGAGCTCGCCGTCGCCCGCCACCGCCGCACCGCGCGGCCGGTGGCGTTGCTGTATCTCGACATCGACCGCTTCAAGCAGATCAACGACACGCTCGGCCACGCCACCGGCGATGCGGTGCTGTGCGAGTTCGCCGAGCGGCTGCGTCATGGCGTGCGCGCGACCGATTTCGCCGCACGTCTGGGCGGCGACGAGTTCGTCGTGCTGATCGAGGACGCCGATGCCGAGGAGGCCGCCGAGACCGTGGCGCGCAAGCTGATCGGGACCATGCGCGACGGCGTGCGCGTGGACGGCCACGTGCTGCCGGTCACGATCAGCGTCGGCATCGCCTTCTGCCGCGGCGAGATCGAGAACGCCGATGCCTTCATGCACCGCGCCGACACCGCGCTGTATCAGGCCAAGGCGGCCGGCCGCAATACCTATCGGCTGGTGCACTGAGGCGGCCAGCGTGCTTACTCGTTGCTGGTGGTGACGTTGAGGATGGTCGAGAGCTGTTCGCCGTTCAGGTGATCTGTGTCACGCACCGGCTTGATGAGGTTGTCCGCGCCGTTGGTCGCGGCGGTATTGAGCACGTTCTGCAATCCGATCCGAGTGTTGACGCAGAAAGTCGCCGGCGCCGGCGCGACGTCTTCCGGCGCGGCGGCATGGTATCGTCGCCGCGGCCATTCGGGACCGCGCCGTGCTCTATCTCGCATCACAATCGCCGCGTCGGCGGCAACTCCTGGAACAACTCGGCCTGCGGTTCGGCACGGTCGAGGTCGCCGTCCCCGAGGCGCGCGCGCCGGGCGAGCCGCCCGAGGACTACGTCAGCCGCGTGGCGCGCGAGAAGGCCGGCGCCGGTCTGCTGCGGCTCGCCGGCGTGGCCGGTGCGGTGGTGCTCGGCGCCGACACCGAGGTGGTGCTCGACGACGAGGTGTTCGGCAAGCCCGCCGACGCGGCGGCCGCCGCGGCCATGCTCGCGCGCCTGTCCGGACGCACGCATCGCGTGCTCTCGGCGGTGTGGTGCGTGGATGCCGGGCGCGAGGCGCATGCGCTCAGCGTGAGCGAGGTCAGTTTCGCGCCGCTCGACGCCGCGCGCATCGCCGCCTACCTCGCCTGCGGCGAGTGGCAGGGCAAGGCCGGCGCCTATGCCATCCAGGGCCGCGCCGCGGCGTTCGTCGCGCGCCTGGTCGGCAGCTACTCGGGGGTGATGGGGCTGCCGCTGTACGAGACCAGCGAACTGCTGCGCAGCTTCGGCGTGGCGTAAACCCGCGTTGCGCGAGCGTCGAGCGCGAGCACGCCAAGGTCGACAGCGCGCCCGTCCCCGGCTATAAGACGCCATGACTCCTGTTTCCCGATCCGCCTCGTGAGCGAAGAAATCCTGGTCAACGTCACGCCGCGCGAGACGCGCGTGGCGGTCATCGAGAACGGCATGTTGCAGGAAGTGCACGTCGAACGTGCGCTGCGTCGCGGCTACGTCGGCAACATCTACAAGGGGCGGGTCAGCCGGGTCATGCCGGGGATGCAGGCGGCGTTCGTCGAGATCGGCCTCGAGCGCGCCGCGTTCCTGCATGCCTCGGACATCGTCCGCGCGCTGCCTGCGTTGCCCGGCGAGGCGGCCGACAACGGCGCCGCGCCGCCGGCGCAGCCGATCGGCGAATTGGTGCGCGAGGGCCAGGACATCGTCGTGCAGGTGGTCAAGGACCCGATCGGCAGCAAGGGCGCGCGCCTGACGACGAATCTCTCGGTGCCGTCGCGTTATCTGGTGCTGCTGCCCTACGTCAAGGTGATCGGCGTGTCCGCGCGCATCGAGGACGAGGCCGAACGCACCCGGCTCAAAGAGCTGCTGCAGGAACTCGCCGCCGAGAGCGGCGTCGGCTACATCGTGCGCACCAACGCCGAGGGCCAGACGCGCGAGGCGCTGGCCGAGGACGTGGCCTATCTCGGCAAGCTCTGGCAGAGCCTGAAGGACGCCATCGCCGCGGCGCGTGCCGGCGAGCGGGTCTACGAGGACCTGTCGCTGCCGCTGCGCGCGCTGCGTGACCTGATGCGGCGCGACGTCGAGAAGGTGCGGGTGGATTCGCGCGAGACCTTCGAGCGCATGCTGCATTTCGCCCGCCAGTTCATGCCGGAACTGGCCGAGCGGATCGAGCACTACCCCGGCGAGCGGCCGATCTTCGACCTGTACGGCGTGGAGGACGAGATTCAGCGGGCGCTCAAGAAGGAAGTGCCATTGAAGTCCGGCGGGTATCTGGTGATCGACCAGACCGAGGCCATGACCACCATCGACGTCAACACCGGCGCGTTTCTCGGCCACCGCAACCTCGAGGAGACGGTGTACAAGACCAACCTCGAGGCGGCGCAGGTGGCGGCGCGGCAACTGCGCCTGCGCAATCTCGGCGGCATCATCATCATCGACTTCATCGACATGACCGACGAGGAGCACAAGCGCCAGTTGCTGCGCACGCTGGAGAAATCGCTCGCCCGCGATCACGCCAAGACCACGGTCTACGAGATGTCGCACCTCGGTCTGGTGCAGATGACGCGCAAGCGCACGGTGGAGAGTCTGGAGCGGCAGTTGTGCGAGCCGTGCCCGACCTGCGAGGGGCGCGGCAGCATCAAGACCGCCGAGACGGTGACCTACGAGATCTTCCGCGAGATCACCCGCGCGGTGCGTCAGTTCGACGCCAAGAAGCTGCTCGTGCTGGCGGCGCCGAAAGTCGTCGCGCGCATCCTCGACGAGGAATCCGCCGCGGTCGCCGAGCTCGAGGAATTCATCGGCAAGACGATCCGGTTCCAGGCCGAGGAGCACTACGCGCAGGAGCAGTACGATGTCGTGCTGCTCTGAGCGCCGCGGAGCGCGCCCGTGAGCGCATGGCGCCGTCGCCTGCATCGGCTGCGCGTGTGGCTGCAGGCGCTGGTCGCCGCCGCGATCATCGCGCTCGCCGTGGTGGTCGGTTTCGCCCAGCTCGCGCTGCCGTGGTTCGTCGCGCATCCGGACCGGATCGGCGCGTTCCTGAGCGAACGCCTGCACCGTCCGGTGCGGATCGACCGGGTCGAAGGCCGCTGGGAACGCGACGGTCCGGTGCTGGCGCTGCGCGGCGTGCACATCGACGCGACCGATGCCGCGCAGGCGACCACGATTCCGCAGGCCGAACTCAAGATCAACTTCTTCGCCGCGCTCTACCGCAACCTGGCGTGGAACGAACTGCGCCTGGTCGGGCTCGAGCTGCATCTGACGCGAACCCCGGACGGCGCCTGGCAGGTGCAGGGCATGGAGACCGGCGGCGCCGGCGATCACGCCGACGCCTCGGCGCTGTTCGCGCTCGGCTCGCTGGTGCTCCGCGATCTGCGCCTGACCATCGACGACGCCGACCGCCATCTCGTGCTCGGCGGCGACGAGGTGCGGCTGATCAATTCCGGCAACCGGCATCGGGTGCTCGCGCGCGTGCGTTGCCTGGAGACGAATTCGGCGCCGGTGGAGGCGGTGATCGACTACGACGACGAGCAGCACGACGGCGAGATCTATCTCGGCGGACGTGCGCTCGATCTTGCCGCGATCCTGCACGGCTACGCTTTGGCCGGGCTCACCCTCGAGCGCGGCAACGGTCGCGCGCAGGTCTGGGCATGGTGGCGGCACGATCGACTGACCGAACTGCGCGCCGAAGCGGACCTGCGCGATCTCGTGCTGTCGACCGCCGCGCCGGTGCCGCTCGGCGGCAAGCCGGGCATCGTGCCGCGCGTCGGTTTCGATCGCATCGGCTTCGCCGCGGCCTGGCGGCGCACCGAACACGGCTGGCGCGCGGACGTGGCGGACCTCGTCTTCGCCCGGCAGGGCGCGACCTCGCCGGCCGCGCGCATCCATGTGGAAAAGTCGCGCGATCCGGGCGACGCGCCGCCGGTCTATGCGCTCGCGGTCGAGGCGCTCGATCTGGCCGGGCCGACCAGCGTGGCGATGCTCTGCGACGCATTGCCCGAGACGGCGCGGCGCTGGCTGTACCAGGCCGATCCGATCGGCACGCTGGAGACGCTGACGTTGCGCCATGCCGGCGCGACGGATTTCGACGTCAGCGCCCGCTTCGAGGGTCTCGCCTGGCACGCGGTCGATGCGGTGCCCGGCGTCAGCGGCGCGCGCGGCGCGCTCCTCGGCGATCAGGACGCCTTCGTGCTCAGCCTGCCGCCGCACACCGCGTTCGGCTTCGATGCGCCGAAGGTGTTCCGGCGGCCGTTCGAGTTCGCGGAATTCGCCGGCGACGTCGCGGCGTACCGCGGCGAACGCGGCTGGCGTCTGGAGACCGATGCGCTCGATTTCGACGGCGCCGGCTACGGCGGGCAGTTGCGCGGCGCGATCGAGCTGCACGACGACGGCTCGCGACCCGCGCTCGACGTCTACGCCGTCGTCACCCACGGCGAGGTGCCCGCCTCGCACCTGTTCTGGCCGGTGAACGTGCTGCCGCCGCCGGCGGTGGCGTGGCTCGATCGCGCGCTCGAGGCCGGCAACGTCAAGGCCGGGCGCGCCGTGTTCCGCGGCGACCTCGCCGACTGGCCGTTCCACGACCTCGCCGGCCGCTTCGAGGCGCGCGCCGAGGTCGAGGACGTGCGTCTGGTCTACCTGCCGGACTGGCCGGTGGCCGAGCGCATCCGTGCCGTCGCCGACTTCGTCAACGCCGGCCTGCACGTGGACGCGAGCGCGGCCGAGGTGCTCGGCAACAAGGTGGACAAGGCGAGCGCCGACATCCCCGACCTCGCCGAACCGGTGCTCGATCTCGACCTCACCGGCGCCGGCGCGGGCAAGGACCTGCTCGGGTTCATCAAGGCCACGCCGATCGGCCAGCGCTACGGCGCCGAGCTGCTCGGCGTCGGCCTCGGCGGCAGCGGCAAGGTGGCGATGCACCTGACCTTGCCGATCAAGCAGGTCGAACGACTCGAACTCGCCGGCACGGTCAAGCTCGCCGACGCCGACGTGAGCGATGCCAAGTACAACCTGCGCCTGACCAAGGCGAACGGCGGCGTGCGTTTCAGCCAGCGCGGCTTCGCCAGCGACCCGCTCGCGGTGAACATGAACGGCAAGCCGGCGACGTTCGCGCTCGCCGTCGGCGGCATGACCGCGGACCCGAAGCACGCGGTCGAGGCCACGCTGGCCGCCAACCTGCCGGCGCGCGAGCTGCTCGCCTATGCGCCGCTGCTCACGGCCTATGCGGACCGCGTCGATGGCGCGACGCTCTGGAACATCGGCTTCAGCGCCGACAGCGATCTGGCCGCCGCGCCGACCACGCGGCTGAGCGTCGAGGCGGATCTGCACGGCGTGGCGCTCGATCTGCCGGCACCGCTGGCGAAGACCGCGGACAGCGCGCTGCCGCTCAAGCTCGTGCTCGGCCCGCCCGCGCCGGGCGGCGCGATCGACCTCTCGCTCGGCCGGCTCATGCACTTGCGCGGCCGGCTGCCGGCGCCGAACCAGCCGTTCGCCGCGCGCGTGGAGTTCGGCGGCGAGGCGACGGCGCCATTGCCGGCGGCCGGTTTCCTGATCGGCGGCAGCGCGCCGCTGCTCGATCTTTCCGGCTGGCTGGACTTCGCCAGCGGCAGCGGCGGCGGCAGCGATCTGCTCGCCGGCGTGGATCTCAAGACCCAGTCGCTGATGGCCTGGCAGCGCGATTTCGGCGCGGCGACGTTCCGGCTGACGCCCGCCAGGGAGGGTCTCGAACTCGCCTTCGCCGGCGCCAACATCGACGGCGGTCTGAGCTTGCCGTCCGACCTGCGCCAGCGCGGCATCAGCGCGCACCTGACGCGCCTGTACTGGCCGGAGGCGACCGACACCGAGACCACCTCGGTGAGCGAGAATCCGGCGAGCCTGCCGCCGCTGCACATCCGCATCGACGACTTCCACCTCGGCCAGAGCAGTCTCGGCGCGACCACGCTGGAGAGCTATCCGGTCGCCAACGGCACGCATTTCGAGCAGGTCGCCACGCACTCGAGCAATCTCGAGATGCGCGCGCGCGGCGACTGGCTGGGACGCCCCGGCAGCGACCGCTCGACCTTCGTGATCGACTTCAGCGCGCGCGATCTCGGCCGCATGCTCGATGCGTTCGGCTACGCCGGCGTGGTGATCGGCGGCGAAACCGTCGCGCACATCGAAGGCAGTTGGCCCGGGGCGCCGGCGACGTTCGCGCTGGCGCGGCTGGACGGCACGCTCAAGGCGTCGGTGCGTGCCGGTCGCATCCCCGAGGCCGATCCCGGCGCCGGCCGCATCTTCGGCCTGTTCAATCTGGGCGCACTGCCGCGCCGCCTGGCGCTCGACTTCGGCGATTTCTTCCGCTCCGGCTTCAGCTTCGATTCGATCGAGGGCACGTTCACGCTCAAGGACGGCAACGCCTACACCAGCGGCCTGACCGTGACCGGACCGGCGGCGGACATCGAGGTGAGCGGTCGCACCGGGCTCAAGGCACGGGACTACGATCAGACCATGCTGGTCACGCCGCACGTCGGCGGCACGCTGATGATCGGCGGCGCGCTGGTGGGCGGGCCGGTCGGCGCGGCGGCCGGCGCGGTGCTGCAAGGCGTGTTCAAGAATCAGATCGCCTCGGCGGTGCGCGCGCGCTACAGCGTCAAGGGCGGTTGGGACAAGCCGGTCATCACCCTGTTGGCCAAGGAACCCGTCGAGTCGACCCAGCCCGCGTCGCCGCCGGCCCGACCCGCGCCGAAGCCGAAGCCCGCGCCGGCCTCCGGCGGCGGGTTGCGCGGCGCGGGCTTGTAACCTAGCATCGCGCCTCCATTTCGTGGTCATTCCCGTAGCGCGCATTCCGACATGAGCGTACTCGCCCTGGCCGAGCGCCAGTTGCTGCAGCCCGCCGGTCTCGCCCATGGCGATCTCGACCGCGTCTTCGCGCAACTGCTCGGGCCGTCCATCGACGCCGCCGACCTGTATTTCCAGCACTCGCGCAGCGAGTCGTGGGTGCTCGAGGACGGCATCGTCAAGGAAGGCAGCCACAGCATCGAGCAGGGCGTCGGCGTGCGCGCGATGAGCGGCGAGAAGACCGGCTTCGCCTATTCCGACGAGATCGTGCTGCCGCAACTGCTCGATGCGGCGCGCAACGCGCGTGCGATCGCGCGTGCCGGCGCGGGCGGCGCCGTCCCGGCGCTCCGTGCCCACGAACCGCGCGCGCTGTACCCGCCGCTCGATCCGGTCGCCTCGCTCGACAACGAGGAAAAAATTGCACTTTTGCGCGAAGTGGACAAGTTCTGCCGCGCCCGGGATCCGCGCGTGAGCCAGGTCATCGTCAGCCTGGCCGCGGTGCTCGACACCGTCCTGGTCGCCGCGGCCGACGGCACGCTCGCCGCCGACGTGCGGCCGCTGGTGCGGCTCAACGTGCAGGTGATCGCCGAGCAGCACGGCCGCCGCGAGCAGGGGTCGGCCGGCGGCGGCGGCCGCCACGGCTATCGCGAACTGCTCGAGAACGGCCGCGCCTTCGCGTTCGCGCGCGAGGCCGTGCGCCAGGCGCTGGTCAATCTGGAATCGGTGCCGGCGCCGGCCGGCACCATGACCGTGGTGCTCGGCCCCGGCTGGCCCGGCGTGCTGCTGCACGAGGCGATCGGCCACGGCTTCGAGGGCGATTTCATCCGCAAGGGCACCTCGGCCTTCGCCGGACGGCTCGGCGAGACGGTGGCCTCGCCGCTGTGCACCATCGTCGACGACGGCACGCTGCCCAATCGGCGCGGCTCGCTCAGCGTCGACGACGAGGGCACGCCGAGCCAGTGCACCGTGCTGGTCGAGCGCGGCGTGCTCACCGGATATCTGCAGGACAAGCTCAACGCGCGGCTGCTGGGCGTGCGCCCCACCGGCAACGGCCGGCGCGAATCGTTCGCGCACCTGCCGATGCCGCGCATGACCAACACCTACCTGCTGCCCGGCACGAGCGATCCGGCGGAGATCATCGCTTCGGTGCCGCGCGGGCTGTACGCGGTGAACTTCGGCGGCGGCCAGGTCGACATCACCAACGGCAAGTTCGTGTTCTCGGCGAGCGAGGCATACCTGATCGAGGACGGCAAGGTCACGCGCCCGGTCAAGGGCGCGACCCTGATCGGCTCCGGTCCGGAAGTGCTGACGCGCGTGTCGATGGTCGGCAACGATCTGAAGCTGGACGAAGGCGTCGGCACCTGCGGCAAGGAGGGCCAGAGCGTGCCGGTGGGCGTGGGCCAGCCGACGCTCCGGATCGACGCGATGACGGTGGGCGGTACCGCGGCGTGAGGCGGCCGCTGCCCGTGGCGCGGTGCCCCGCGTCAGGTGTTGCCGAGCAGCGTGCGCAGGCTGCGGAACAGCTCGTGATAGGCGTGCAGCGGCTGCCCGCGATCGCGTTCGGCGCGGGCGCGGCGTGCGAGCTGGCGCAGGCGCTGGTGGTCGCATTGTGGAAAATGCTGCATCAGCTCGGTCAGCGCCGCGTCGCCTTCGTCGAGCAGACGCTCGCGCCAGCCCTCGATGCGGTGCAGCGCGGCGGTTTCGCGGTGGCGCAAGGCGCGATCGTGGTCGAGCGCGGCGCGGATCGCCTGCCGCGCATCGTCATCGAGTTTGCGCAACTGCTTGGCCAGATACTGCGTCTGGCGCTTGCGCGCGATCGGCTGCGTCACCGCGCGCGTGCGCCGCACTTCCGCGCGCAGCTCGTCGTCGAGCGGCAGCGGCGCGAGCTCGGCGTCGGACATCGCCGCCAGCGCCTGCGCCAGCTTGAGCACGTCGAGCGCCTCGCGCCGCCGTTGGCTGCGGCTGGGCGGCGGCGCGAGCGCATCCGGTACGTCGTCGGGCGGCGGGTGTTGGCGCATGGCGCAATGGTCCGTGGTTGCCGGCCAAAGGTCAAAGGTCGGCGCGTCCGCGGCGCAACCCGATCCGCTGCGGCGGTCGCCGCATAACGAATTCTTGCTTGCAGGAATCCTCGAAGGTACGACCTTGCCTACCCAGCTCACCGTGAAGGAACCCGACATCGACGAGCTCGATCGGCTCGCCGAACTCGCCGCGGACGTGCTCGGCCGCTGCCGCGCGGCCGGCGCGAGCGAGGCCGAGGTCAACGCCACCATCGACGTCGGGCTCAGCGTCAACGTGCGCCTGGGCGAGGTCGAGACCGTCGAACACACGCGCGATCGCGGCTTCGGCGTCACCGTGTATTTCGGCCAGCGCAAGGGCTCGGCGAGCAC
>JAJPHA010000003.1 GCA_021325475.1 Rhodanobacteraceae bacterium
GCGCCGGCGGTGCTCGGAATCCTCATTTACTACCAGTAAACTCCGGTTCCTGCGCTCCGGCGGCGCGCAATCCGTCCTCGCTCGCGACGATTTTGAGATAGGTTCTACTCCCACTCCCCGCTCTTGCCGCTCACCGCTGACCGCTCACGCGAGAGGGCCGAGGGCTTGGCGGCTCTTGCCGCTCACCGCTCACCGCTGACCGCTCACCACCCCTATAATCACCCCATGGAAATCCTGCTCGCCAACCCGCGCGGTTTCTGCGCCGGCGTGGATCGCGCGATCGAGATCGTCGAGCGCGCGCTTGAGGCGTTCGGCGCGCCGATCTACGTGCGCCACGAGGTGGTGCACAACCGCTTCGTCGTCGATAGTCTGCGCGCGCGCGGCGCGGTGTTCGTCGACGAGCTCGACGAAGTGCCGGACGGTGCGACCGTGATCTTCAGCGCCCACGGCGTGTCGCAGGCCGTGCGCCGCCAGGCCGCGGCGCGGAATCTGCGCGTGTTCGATGCAACTTGTCCGCTGGTGACCAAGGTGCACATCGAGGTGGCGCGCCACGCCAAGGCGGGCCGGGACGTGGTGCTGATCGGCCACGCCGGCCATCCGGAGGTCGAAGGCACGCTCGGCCAGTGGGATCGCGCGCAGGCGGCCGGCGAGATCCATCTGGTGGAGACGCCGGAGGACGTGGCGCGGCTGACGCCGAAGCGCCCCGATCACATCGCCTATTCCACCCAGACCACGCTGTCGATCGACGACACCCGCGCCGTGATCGAGGCGCTGCGTGCGCGCTTCCCGGCGATCGTCGGCCCGCGCCACGACGACATCTGTTACGCCACGCAGAACCGCCAGGACGCCGTGCGCAAGCTCGGCACCCTGTGCGATCTGGTGCTGGTGGTCGGCTCGCCGAACAGTTCCAATTCCAACCGGCTGCGCGAACTGGCCGAGAAGCAGGGCGTGCCGGCCCACCTGATCGACGGCGCCGATCACATCGAGCGCGCCTGGCTCGCCGGCAAGCAACGGATCGGCGTCACCGCCGGCGCCTCGGCGCCGGAAAGCCTGGTGCAGGGCGTGGTGGCGCGACTTCGGGAGTGGGGCGCGGACACGATCCGCGAGCTCGAAGGCGACCCCGAAGACGTCACCTTCGCCCTGCCGCGCGAACTGCGCGCCGTGCTGGTCGATTGAGCCGCCGCGCCGTTCGTCAGGTGTTTGCTACCTCGCGCCTCGCGGGCGTTGAACGCTCGGGCACCGCCGCGCTAGGCTCGCTGCACCCGAACGTCGGCATTTGTGTGGACTGCACATGCGCAGCGCACCACGAGTCCCCAGTCGCGGTTTCAGTCTGGTCGAGTTGTTCGTCACGGTGATGGTGGCGGCGATCCTGCTCGCGATCGCATTTCCGAGCTTCCGCGAGATACAGGTTCGCAACAACGTCACGCAGATCAGCAACGGTCTGATCCACGCGATCAATCTCGCGCGCGCAGAGGCGGCGCGTCGTGGCACGTCGACCGAGGTCGTCAGCGCCTCGGGCAGCGCCACCTGGAGTGGCGGCTGGAACGTCTTGGCGGATTCGAACTTCGACGGCAGTTTCGCAACCAAAGTCGGCACGGGGAGCGCGGTCGGCACCGGATATTCGGTGTGCGCCAAATCGACCGGCGGCGGAGCGGATTCCGCCATTGTCTTCAGACAGGACGGCACCCTCAGCGGCGCCACTTCGTTCGACATCAACGTCAATCGGCCCGATGGCAATGCCACGCTCTCCCAACGCATCACCATCAGCGGTTCGGGGGAAGTGAAGTCCAAGGTCAATACGACCGGGTCTCCCGCCGCGGGTACTTGTTCATGAGGTCGCCCATGCCACGCGCGCTCCGCCGCGGATTCACCCTGCTGGAAGTGCTGATCGCCCTGCTGCTGTTCAGTCTGGGACTGATCGGGCTGGCCGGACTGCTCACGGTGTCGGTCAAGACCAACCACAGCGCCTATCTGCGTACGCAGGCGACGTTCCTGGCGCAAAGCCTCGCGGATCGCATGCATGCCAATCCGATCGCCTTGTGGAACGGCAACTACAATCTGAATTCCATCACCGCCCCGGCCGCTCCCCCGACGGGGTTGTCCTGGACCACCAACATCATGAGCCTGTGCACCAGTGCTGCCACCTGCAACCCGGCGGGCGTGGCGGCGCGCGATCTTCTGGTGTGGCAATACCAGGTGCAGGCGTTCCTGCCCAATCCACTGGTGGCGGTCAACTGCGCCGCGCCGGCAAGTCCACCCTCTGCCACGCAGCTGCTGCTGCTGCCGCCGTACTCGACGACCTGCGAGATCCTGATGCAATGGACGCAGTTGCCGATCACGGACCAGGATCAGGCCAAGGTGGCGCAACTCGAAACCTTCGACTGGGTATTCCAGCCATGATCTCCGTGACCCGGCAACCATCGTCGCGAATCCGGCCCGGGGGATTCAGTCTCATCGAGCTGATGATCGCGATCACGCTGGGCATTCTGCTCGGCATCGGTCTGGTCACCTTGTTCGGCGCGACCAGCAAGACCAATCACGTGCAGGAAATGATGGCGGAGGTGCAGGAGAACGGCCGCTACGCCGTCACCCGCATCAGCAACGACCTGCGCTTCGCCGATCGCACCTTGATGAACATGGCCGGGTATACCACCGGAACGCCCGGCGCCAACGGCATGGTGAACCTGACCCAGGCGCCCAATGTGTATGCCGCGAACATTCCGTTCCCCGACGGCACCGTTTTGCCGCCGGCGGGATGGTCGGCCGCGGTTCCGGGCTACACCAACTGGCCGCTCAGTCCGGCGTATTTCATGCAGGGGTATGCCTGCACCAGTACCACTTGCTCGCCGAACACCTTGCCTGCATACATTCCGGCGATGAGCACCGCCGCCAATGGCCGGGTGAAGGGGGCGGACGTGCTCACCGTGCGCTATCTGAGCAGCCAGGGCTGGTCGTCCTACAACGGCACGGCGGCGGCGGAAGTGGTGGCGACCTGTGCCGGCGCGAATCTGACAAACATCACGTTGACGCCGCAGACGGCCGCGCCCTACAACAGCCCGGCGTCCAATTTCGTCACCGGCGATCTCGCCCTGTTGACCAGCAGCAGCGGCGACATGAGCATCTTCGCGGTCAAGGTGGCCGGCCCCACGCTCACCCCCACCGGCATTCCAAGCGGCGGCTCCGCGCCGTGCCCCGGACGCGGCGAAGTGAAGTTGTTCAACTTCAGCCGCGATTTCGTCACGGTCACGTACTGGCTCCGGTTGGATGCCGATCCCAACGTCGCCGGACGTCTGATCCCCGTCCTCGTTCGCACCCGCGCGGACAACACGGGTGCGGCACCGACCGCCGACGAACTCGTGCAGGGCGTGGAGCAGATGAATTTCCTGTACGAGTTCCAGAAGGGCGACGGTTCGGTCGAGTACCTCACGGCCGACAACGTCGCGGCGCAAAGCACGGCGGCGAACTGTCCGCCGCCGCCGCAGCAGTATACGAACGCCATTCCCGGCACCTACGAGAAAGACGCCACCGGCGCCGGCATTTGTCTGTGGCGCGCGGCGAAGAGCGTCGAGGCGCATCTCCTGGTCGACGGCATCAACAATTTTTCGTTGTCGCAGCCGGAACTCGCGTACCAGTATTTCGGTTCGGGCATGGTCAATCCGCCGGGGGCGACCGTCGCGATGCCGGTGACGGGCATACCGGCCGGCAGCATGATCCGCCGCGAGTTCATCGCCACCGCGTCGATCCGCAACTACAACCCATGAGTTCCGGAAGCTCCGCCATGTCAGGCAGGTTCATGATGCGTCACTATCGACCGCACCACCGGCAGCGCGGCGCCGTGCTGTTCGTCGCCCTGGTGTTTCTGGTGCTGCTCACGCTGCTCGGGCTCACCGCCTCCAGCACCTCGGTGCTGCAGGAGCGCATGACCGGCGGCTTGCGCAACAACCAACTGTCGTTGATGGGTGCGGAAACGGCGTTGCGCGGCGTCGAATGGTCGATCTGGAACGCGGCCAACACGGCGAATCCCTTCGTGTGCGGCGCGACCGGCGGCACCAGTTTCTGTTATCAGGCCAACAATGCGAACGCGGCGGGCATCGTCACGATGAATTCGGTGGTCGCCAAGTTCCGGAACGCGAAAAACTGGCTTGGCACCTCGGACGGCGGCAACGCCTACGCCACGGCGACGCTGACCGGCCTCAGCGGTCCCGAGGCGACGGCGTCGCTGGCCAACCAGCCGAGGTGGCTGATGGAAGATCTCGGGGTGGTGTTGCCGCCGGGCGCCAATGCCAACGGCGAGGGCGGCGCGCGATACGGTCTCGCCGGGCGTAGCGTTTCCAGCCAGCAACTGCACGCGTATCGCATCACCGCCCGCGCCACCGGCGGCAACGCCGGATCGGTGCGCGCCGTGGATAGTTACTTCGTTGCACTTCCGCCTGCTCTGTGAGGCTGCGTGTCATGTCTTGCCAGCGTCGATTCGTGAACACCTCTGGTCTCACCCTGCTCGCCGCGGCGGCGCTGATCGCCGCACGCGCCCATGCCGCCGTGGTGGGCCCGAACGATCCGCCGGATCTCGGCAACACGCCGCCCGATCTCGGCACCATCGTGAACCCGAACGTCATCCTCACCTTCGACGATTCCGGTTCGATGGCGTGGACGCACATGGGTGACGGACGTCCGTACGACGGCAAAGACACCATTAACTCTTCGTGGAATGGTCCCTGGCGCTGCGCCAACGTGATCGATCCGCGGGTGACGAATAACAAGAATCCGCTCTCCCGCGCAATGAACGGCGTGTACTACAACCCGAATATCACCTACGCGCCACCGCTCAAGGAAGATGGAACCCAATTCCCCAACGCGGACGCCACGCTGACAGGGGTCTGGCAGGATGGCATCGCCGTCAACCGGCCGGCGAATGCGGTATCGGCAGGCGCGCCCGCCTTCAGCGACAACCCCGACGGCGCCGCCTCTTCCAATAGTGGCGCTGTCACGAATCTGATGGGGCAGAAAACGACGGCCATCCTCAGCTGTATCACGAATAACAGCAGTCCCGCTGGATGCTTGCCCAGTCAGGCAAAATCCGCCTCCTGCCCCAGCAACGTTACCGGCAACGCCAACTATGTCCCGAATAGCTGCCAACAAGCTGCAGGGACTTGTACCTCGGGCAAGTGCTATTGGACCTACCAGTTCTATGGCAGCACAACGGACAACCGCTGGCAGTGCGGCACGGCCAGTACGTCCGATGGCAATTGGACCGCTGCGCGTTCGGTGCAGAACCCGTTCGATGGCACCGTGGCCGATCCCGATACCGGCGCCAAGCCCAATGGCGGCCCGGTCTATTGGCGGTTCAAGCAGAGTGCAGAATCGCAGCTCACAACCGACCCCGCCACGGGCAGATTCACGAGTTCCGCGCTGCTGGCTCTATACAACGCCAGCAATTGGGAAGCGGTATCGGTGCCGAGCAGCCAATATCAGAATTTCGCCAACTGGTATGCGTATTACCGCTACCGCAATCTGATGGCGCGCACGGCGATGTCGCGCGTGTTCGGCGTGATCGGCACGCCGACCAGCGCCAATATCCGCGTGCTCTGGCAGAACCTGAACAATACGAAATATGGCGGTGGAGGCGGTTCCCTAACGGGCCTGAATGGACTGCCGATCGCCACGCTGACCGACAACAATACCGACCCCTACGGTTCCGGCACGCCATATCGACAGGCATTTTTCAACTGGCTGTATCAGATCGGTGCCAGCGGCAGCACCCCGAGCCGTAGCGCAGCCGTACGTGCAGGTAATTATCTGTGCGGCAACGGCTTGAACGGCAATTGCAACACCTACGCCGCGTCGGGACAGGCGAATTCCAAGAATCCCTGGTGGAATGAATCCAGTTCCGGCAGCGGTGCGGTTCAGGAACTGGCCTGCCGCCAGAATTTCCATATCCTGATGACCGACGGTTTGTACAACTCGCCAAATGCAAGCGTTAGCGGAAACGGCAGCAATGCCGCGAGTTCGGCAAGTCTGACGGGAAATCCGCCGGAACCGGTGAACGACCCGACGACGTACACCCCGGGCACGGGCAAGTCACCGACGACGCTGTACAATCATCCGGGCTGGACCAAGGACGCTGACACCGGATCCTCATACTCCGACATCGCCTTTTATTACTGGATCAACAATCTCCGTTCGGATTTCAAGACCAAATATCCCAAGGACAGTGTACCGTCCTATTTCCCGGATCAGACCACCGGCGTGACGGCCGCAGCGGCCGCAGTGGACCCGAAGGACCCCGGCGCGACCCCGGAAGTGTTCTGGAACCCGTTGAACGATCCGGCGACCTGGCCGCATTTGGTGCAGTACGCCGTCACCCTGGGCGCGTTCGGCAACCTGGAATTCTCCCGCGACGTCGATTGCAACCTGGACAGCGGTTTCGGCGTCGGCAACGACGATCTGTGCAAATTACGCACCGGTCAGCAGAATTCGACCGGAGCGATCGGTTGGCCGCAGCCGAACGGCAGCGGCAGTGGTATCCCAGCCAATATCGACGATCTGTGGCATGCCGCGCTCAATGCCCGGGGTTCGTTCTTCGTGGCGACCAATCCACAGTCGCTCATCAGTCAGTTGACGAACGTGCTCCGCAACGTCGCCTCGCGTGTCGGCAGTTCGGTGGCGCAATCGGCCAACAGTTCGATCGCGACGTCGACCACGGCCGCCTACACCGGCGGTTACAACAGCAGCGGATGGGCCGGTTTTCTCCAGTATCAGAAACTGGATCCGAATACCGGCGTGCCCACCGGTCCGATCATTTGGGATGCGGCGTGCGTACTCACGGGTGGTCTTTGCGCATCCACGGGCGGTGGCTCGGTTTCGACGCAGCCCAATCCGACCTGGGACCAGCGGGTCATTTTCACCTCGGTCGGCAATCCCGGCGCCCTCACCGGTGCGCCGTTCGAGTGGGCCAATCTGCCTTCGAGCGGCAACGAAGCCAAGGCCTTGAGCCTGGATCCGACGACGACGCATCCCGACACGACCACGGGACTTTTGATCAACGGCAGTATCGTCAACGGCACGGCGGATGCCAACGGCCAGTATCGCTTGCAGTACATCCGTGGCCAGCGCAAGTACGAATCCGCGCCGACGCCAACGGCCAATCCGGTGACCTTCCGTCCGCGCACGTCGGTGCTGGGGGCCATCGTCAATTCCCAGGTGGTCTATCACGCGCTGCCGAATTCCGGCTGGCAGGACATCTATCCCGCCGGATCGCCGGAACAGACCGCCGGTGTGAGTGGGAACACCTACGAAGCCTTCGTGAAAGGGGTCGCCGCGCGTAACCCGAACCCGATGGTGTACGTGGGTGCCAACGACGGCATGCTGCACGCCTTCGATGCCGGCACCGGGGTGGAGCGCTGGGCCTACGTCCCCAACCTGCTCTACAACAACGGCCAGCTCGATCAGTTGACCAATCCCGCGAGCACCTTGGTGAACACCGTGGACGACACGCCGATCATCCAGGACGTGTTCTTCACCACCGACAATTCCTGGCACACGATCCTGGTCGATTCGATGCGCTTCGGCGGGCGCGGGATCTTCGCCCTCGACATCACCAACGGCGACTTGATCAATAGCGAGACCACGGGCAATCCCTTCCTGTGGGAATTCACCAGCCAGCAGGATTCCGATCTCGGCTACAGCTACGCGACGACCAACATCGCCCGGCTGCGCTGCAACAAATCGCCGTGCAAGGGCACCTCCGGCACGGGCGGCACCTGGGTCGTGCTCGTGACCAGCGGCTATTTCCCGCAGTGCCTGCCGGCCGCGCAGGGTTCGTCCACGTGCGCCACCAACGGCTACTCGGCGAATGACACCGCGGCGGGCGCCACGTCCCCGAAGAACGCAGGACCCACGTATCTCTGGGTTTTGAACGCCGTGGACGGCAGCCTGATCGCCAAGATCCCGACCACCAGCGGCGTGATCAGCTACGGCTTGAGCACGCCGGCCGTGGTCGACTTCGGTCTCGATCAGCTCGACGATGTCGTCGTCGCCGGAGACCTGGCCGGCAATCTGTGGCGTTTCGATCTCAGCAACCCCGATTCGACCCAATGGGCGAGCGGCGTCGATGTGATATTCAAGACCTACACCAACAACAGCGCGTGCGGGTCGAGCAACACGAGCGGCATCGGCTGCGAGCCGATCAGCGTGCAGCCGGTCGCATTTCCCGACACGGTCCATGGCGGGGTGATCTACGTGTTCGGCTCGGGCGAATATCTCGGGTCGAGCGACAATACGACTTCGAGCGTCTACACGCCGCAGCATTATTTCGGGGTGCGCGATTTCGGCACGCACTTCAGCGCGGCCGACGGTGGCTCCTCGTATCCGTTCCACGAGAGCGATCTCAACACGTTCACGTTGACGCAGGATGCGCAAGGAGTCCGCTCGCTGCCCTATGCGCCGACTTCCACCGTCGCGCATCCGCGCGGCTGGCAGATTCCGCTCAATATTCCCGGTGCCGCCGGCGAGCGCGACGCGACCACGGCGACGCCGCTGTTCAGTGCGGGGGCGGCCTTGTTGACCAGCCTGATCCCCGGGCAGAATCAGGATCCCTGCCAGCCGGGACGTTCGGGCGCGCTCATGGCCGTCAACGCCAGCACCGGTGGTCCCGCCGTGCCGAAGACGGGCAGCGCGTCGACCGCCGTCGTCGGCTCGATCGTCACGAATCCGCCAGCATCGGGCAGCATCAGTGCGATATCCGTGCTGGGCGGCGGCACCATCATCCTGCCGGGCATGGGTGCCGGCCCGGGCAATACGCCGCCCCAGCTCTCCGGCTTGACGCCAGTTTGGCGCCGGACTTCGTGGAGCGAATTGTTGAATCAGTTGTGATAATGGAAGCGGATTGCAATATCCATTTCCGTGTCCCGGGGGATTCGAGCGAACCTCGAATCCCCGGGCTCGGGCCGGCTGACGGGGTTGCCGGGTAATCGGGTGCGAGGGGCACGCGTGGTCGTTATCCATTGGAAACCGGATCGCCGGGGATTGAGGAGACGCGCATGACGTCAAGAATGGCAAAGGGATTCACGTTGCTCGAACTGATGATCGTCGTCGTCGTGATGGCGATTCTGGCGTCGCTCGCCTACGTCAACTACACCCGTTACGCGTATCGCGCGCGTCGTTCCGAAGGGCAGCAGTTCCTGCAGCAGATCGCCGCCGCGGAAGAACGCTACTTCACTACTTTCAACCAATACACCGCCAACGTCACCGGCGCCTCGCCGGGCGGCTTGGCGTTCAAGAGGGCCACCAGCGACAACGGCTACTACACGGTCGCCGTAGGCAACCTCGGGGCGTCGAACCAGACGTATACGCTCACGGCGGCACCGCAGGGTATCCAGACCAACGATCAATGCGGCAGCCTGACGCTGGACAATACCGGCACCAAGGGCTACACGGGCAACAACAGCAACGGCTCCTGCTGGTGAGCCGGCGCGCTTGTCGTCGCTCCGGCGAGCCGCTACACTTGCGCCCCCGGCGCCGGGGTAGCTCAGTTGGTAGAGCAACGCATTCGTAATGCGTGGGTCGGGGGTTCGAGTCCCTTTCCCGGCACCAACGATTTGCCACGGCGCAGCGCCGACGACGCCTCCCAGGGTCGGTCGGTTCGGTCGCGTCGCGTGGGCGATTAGCTCAGCGGTAGAGCACTGCTTTCACACGGCAGGGGTCAGTGGTTCGATCCCACTATCGCCCACCAATTCCTTTCCCTTCCGATGCTTGGCGGAAAGAGTTGAGGCCGTTTCCCGGCGCGGAGCCGGCCAGCCTCAACCAGTCCTGGCGGCGCGTTTCGCGCGCCGCTCCGCGCGCATCGCCTTGGCGTATTGCGCCAGCGCCTGGCGCAGCGCCGTCGTATCCTCGTCCTTGCGCAAACCGCGCCGGGTGAGCGCCTTGCGCATGCGCTCGATCAGGTCGAAATCGTGCTCGTCGCGATACGGCTTGAGGTCGAGATCGGCCGGCACCTTGCGCAAGCGCTCGTCGCCGATGCGCTTGACGTACTTCTGCATGAAGCGATCGTAGTCGCGCCAGCCAATGCCGTCGGCGCGCACCGCGGCCTCCTCGGCGCGCGTGGCGATCTGGTGCGCGTGCAGGTAGTGCAGATCGAGTTGATCGATCAGCGTCTTCTCCACTTCCTCGTGGAGGATGAGGTAGCGATCCACCTCGATCTCGCGGCCGCGGTAGCGCATGATGCGGGGCAGGTGGCGGTCGATGTAGATGGTGCGGCCGTCCTGGCTGTAGCCGGCGAGATAGGGGACGTCGTGCGTGCGATCGAGCTTGCGCACGCGGCGCAGGATGGCATCGAGCGCGCGGTCCAGCATCAGGCTGGATACGTACCAATCCGGGATGCGCAGTTTCCTGTGCGGGGCGCGCGGGTGACAAGCGGCAGCGGGCATGGCGACCTCCGAAGACTTGCCGCGCAACCTTAGCCGGATCGCGCGACGACCGCCACCCGGGCTGGCCACGGCGCCCACGCGGCGCCATTATTCGCATGCCGATCAGTGACTTGCGCGGGAGCTCAAAGAACGATTCGTACTTTCGTGAATTTTGGGTTATAGTGCGCGCGCTGTGTTTGCACGGTCAGGCACGTTGCGCGTCCCGCAAGGGCGGAGTGGTTTCCGCATCGTCACCTCAAGTTTCCATGCATCCCAGTAAGTCGGCCCACCTTCGGGTGGGTTTTGTGTGACATGTCTTGTGGAGTTTTTATGTCGGATCGTGAGGTTGGTACTGTCAAGTGGTTCAACGACAGCAAGGGTTTCGGGTTCATCAGCCGTGAGAACGGCCCCGATGTGTTCGTGCA
>JAJPHA010000116.1 GCA_021325475.1 Rhodanobacteraceae bacterium
CTCAGCGTCAACGTGCGCCTGGGCGAGGTCGAGACCGTCGAACACACGCGCGATCGCGGCTTCGGCGTCACCGTGTATTTCGGCCAGCGCAAGGGCTCGGCGAGCACCGCCGATCTCGCGCCCGATTCCATCGCCAAGACCGTCGAACAGGCCTGTGCGATCGCGCGCCACACCGAGGCCGATCCCTGCGCCGGGCTCGCCGATCCGGCGCTGCTCGCGCGCGAGTTTCCCGATCTCGATCTGTGGCATCCGTGGGCGCTCGATGCGCCCGCCGCGATCGCCCTCGGCGTCGAGATCGAGGACGCCGGGCGCGCCGTCGCCGGCATCCGCAATTCCGACGGCGCCGCGGTGCAGACCGGGGCGAGTCTCGCGGTGTACGCCAACTCGCACGGCTTCGTCGGCCGCGAACGCGGCACACGGCACACGCTGTCGTGCGGGCTGATCGCCGCGGACGAAGCCGGCATGCAGCGCGACTACTGGTACGAGACCGCGCGCGCGGCCGAGGATCTGCCCGCTGCCGCCGGCATCGGCCGCAAGGCCGCCGAGCGCACCCTGGCGCGGCTCGGCGCGCGGCCGCTCGGCACGCGCACCTGTCCGGTGCTGTTCGTGCCCGAGGTGGCGCGCGGCCTGATCGGGCATCTCGTCTCCGCGGTGAGCGGCGGCGCGCTGTACCGCAGGGCGAGCTTCCTGCTCGATCACGCCGGCAAGCGGATCCTGCCGGAATTCGTGGAGATCGTCGAACGCCCGCATCTGCGCCGCGGCCACGGCTCGGCGACGTTCGATGCCGAGGGCGTGGCCACGCGCGAACGCGCGTTGGTGCGCGACGGCGTGCTGGAACGCTACGTGCTCGGCAGTTATTCGGCGCGCAAGCTCGGGCTCGCCAGCACCGGCAATGCCGGCGGCATCCACAATCTGGTGGTGACGCCCGGCGCCGACGACTTCGCCGCGCTGCTCCGGCGCATGGACACGGGCCTGGTCGTGACCGAAGTGATGGGGCAGGGCGTGTCGATCGTCACCGGCGACTACTCGCGCGGCGCGGCCGGCTTCTGGGTCGAGCACGGCGCGATCGCCCATCCGGTGGAGGAAATCACCATCGCCGCGAATCTGCGCGACATGTTCGCCGGCATCGTCGCCATCGGCGCCGACGTGGATCCGCGTTCGCACATCCTCACCGGCTCGATCCTGATCGAGCGCATGACCGTCGCGGGAACCTGAGCGGCGCGCGGTCGCGTCTTGACAAGATCGCGCCGGGCGGCAACAGTGACTTGCCCCGCCCGCCCGAGGAGAAGCCATGAACGTTCCGGTACCGCCGCACGAGACGCCGACCCCGCCGCCGCCCGCGGCGCCGGATGCCGAGGCGCGTCAGTGGGCGATGTTCGCGCATCTGTCGGCGCTGCTCGGCGCCGTCGTCACCGGCCTCTGGTTCGGCTTCGGGTGTTTTCTGGGGCCGCTGGTGATCTGGTTGCTCAAGAAGGACACGATGCCGTTCGTCGACGATCAGGGCAAGGAGGCGGTGAACTTCAACCTCACGCTCGCGATCGTCGGCGTGGTCCTGCTGCTGTTCTCGATCGGCACCTTCGGCATCGGTCTGCTGATCGCCTGGCCCCTCGGCGCACTGATCGCCCTCGCCTGGCTCATCTTCACCATCTTGGCCGCGATCAAGGCGAGCGAAGGCGTGGCGTTCCGGTATCCGGTGAGCCTGCGGCTGATCAAGTAGCGCGGCGGGCCACGTTCAGTGCTCGCGCTCGGCGACATGGCGCGCGAGCGCGACGAGCTCGGCGCCGCGTGCGCCGAGCGGGGCGAGCGCGGCGATGGCCGCGTCGGTGAGGCGCGCGAGCTCCGCGCGCGAGGCCGCCATGCCGAGGATCGCCGGATAGGTCGGTTTCGCCCGCGCGGCGTCCTTGCCGGCGGTCTTGCCGAGGGTCGCGCTCTCGCCCTCGACGTCGAGGATGTCGTCGCGGATCTGGAAGGCGAGGCCCACGCCGTGGGCGTAGCGATCGAGCGCAGCGAGCGTCGCCACGTCCGCACCGCCGGCGGCGAGCGCGCCGAGACGCACGCTGGCGCGGATCAGCGCGCCGGTCTTGTGCACGTGCATGCGTGCGAGTGCCGCGGCGTCCAGGCGGCAGCCGACCGCGGCCAGATCGAGCGCCTGACCGCCGGCCATGCCGTGCGAACCGCAGGCCGCCGCGAGCGTGCGCAACATTTCCACATGTATACCAGGATCGTGCCCGCTGGCGTCGCCGGCCAGCACCTCGAACGCGAGCGCCTGCAGGGCATCGCCGGCGAGGATCGCCATGGCCTCGCCGAAGGCGACGTGGCAGGTGGGCCGGCCGCGGCGCAGGGCGTCGTCGTCCATCGCCGGCAGGTCGTCGTGCACCAGCGAGTAGGCGTGGATGATCTCCACCGCCGCGGCGGCGGCGTCGAGCCGTTCCGGCGCCGCGCCGAGCGCGTGGCCGGTGGCGTAGACCAGCACCGGGCGCAGACGCTTGCCGCCGCCGAGCACGGCGTAGCGCATCGCACGGTGCAGCTCGGCGGGCGGTTGCGCTTCGGCCGGCAGCGTGCGCGCCAGCACCGCGTCGGCGCGCGCGCGCCAGGCGTCGAGCGCCGCCGGCTCAGGGCGTGTCGGGTTCAAAATCCTGGGCTTCGTCCGGCGTCAACGGGTCGGACAGCAGTTTCACACGCAGTTCGGCCTGTTCCAGCGCGCTGCGGCAGTTGCGGTACAGCGCCACGCCGCGCTCGAAGGATTTGAGCGAGTCGTCCAGACTCTGGTCGCCCTGTTCCATCCGGGCGACGAGTTTCTCCAATTCGTCGAGCGACTTCTCGAACTCGGCAATCTGGTTGATCTCGGCCGGTTTGCTTTCGGGCTGCGCCATGCCGCGCACGCTACCGCAGCGGCTCGGGGGAATCAATCCCACACGTGATTAGTGCTGAGATTCAGTTTGCCGCCTCTCCCGCTGGCGGGAGAGGCCGCGCAGCGGCGCAGCGCAGGATGCCCGGAGTCAAGAAAAGTCACAAAAAGAAAGCACATCAGAGCAAAGCATCCCACGGGAGGAGCTGCACGACGATCTTGCCGGGGAATGAAGACTCCGAATGCAACTCGTGCGCTGTAGACCGAAACGTC
>JAJPHA010000021.1 GCA_021325475.1 Rhodanobacteraceae bacterium
GGGAGGCTCTGCTTTCAAGGTGTTTCTTGGTTACTTCTTTGCACCAGCAAAGAAGTAACCCGCTGTCCGCAGGACAGCGGAAGCTTTGCTCTGGCCAGCAAAGAAGTGACCCGCTCGGCCAGCGGCCGAGCGGAAGCTCTGCTCTGGTCAGCAAGTAACCCGCGCGCCGGACGCGAGCGGAAATCCGCAGGATGCGCCTCAAGAACAGAACAAGATCACTTCCGCGCCACCCTCACCCGCGCCTGCGGCGCTGCCTCCCCCGTCAGTGGGAGAGGCGGCAGACTGAATTTCGGCGCCAATCAGGTTGCGCATTGGTCGGGGCGCGGCTACTCCACGCATTGATCCACTGCGGGCAGCGAGCACACGAAGACTGTGCCCCTTGTTTGCGACGGACCGCTTCGACCAGTACAATATGCTCGTCAAAGCCTCGATTCGGCATCTCACCGGGCAATTGGAGCCCGGATGATCTCTGCCGATCGGGGCTTTGTCGTTTCCCGGCGCGCCGAGGGGCGGCGCGATCGCGTTCGGTGTGGCGGTATTCCGCGACAAATCGCCGCTCTTTTGTCGTACGTGTGCCCGCGGAGTACGATGGACGAACCCGATGGGCGTCGAACGTCAGTGGGCGGTTTCCTTCTCCCGCTGGCGGGAGCGGCGGCAGGCCGAGTTCGGCGCCAATCCGGTGGACAAGAGACCAGGAGCATTGGCGTGAACGAACGCCTATCGCGCAAATTCACTGTCGTCCAAGGCGCACGAGCGGAACTGGAGCGCGAGGCGCTCCGTGCCGTGGTGTTTGGTCCACCGGGTGCGGTGTGGTCGTACATCGACCGACTCAAGCCGCGCGGCAAGCTCCGTCCGGTCGACGAGTGCGCGCCGTGTCCCGCCGACAAGCGCGAGCCTCCTCGGTGAGCTGCAGCTGACTCTCGGCGCAGGCGTCCGGCCCGGCGCTTTCGCGTCGGCGTGGGTTGCGGTCGCTCTCGATCGCGGCGGTCGCTGCGCCGTCTCTCCCGAGCGTCGGCGGCGATGCCCCCGATTGCCCGTGCGCCAAGCGCCCGCCGCTTGACACCGAATTGTAAAAATCTGTTAACGTCAGCGGCGGTTGTTCGGCGGGGGAACACGGCCGCGAGAGGGTTGCACCGGCCGCTATCGCCGACTTTCACAAGTACGGGAGACTGTCATGAACGTCAAGAACTCGGCACGCGGGGTGCGCGTGGCGCGCACGGTGTTGGCGGCGGCGGTGCTGGTGGCGCTCGCGGCCAACGCGCAGGAAGCAGGTTCGGAAAAGGGCGAGGGCAAGAAGGAGGTCACGCAACTCGAGACGCTGGTCGTCACCGGCACGCACAAGGCGGGCTTGTCGCCGACCGAATCGATCTCGCCGATCGATGTGTACAGCGGCGCCCAGATCCAGGATCAGGCGGCGGTGGACATGACCGATTCGCTGAGCAAGATCACGCCGTCGCTCAATACGCAGCGCTATCCGATCGCCGACGGCACCGCGTTCGTGCGGCCGTTTTCGTTGCGCGATCTGTCGCCCGATCAGACCCTGGTGCTGGTCGACGGCGTGCGCCGGCACCGCTCGGCGCTGGTGAACTTGCAGCTCGCGCCGCTCGGTACCGTGAACCAGGGCGCGCAGGCGGTGGATTTCTCGGCGTTCCCGGCCAATGCGATCCAGCGTGTCGAGGTGCTGCGCGACGGCGCCGCGGTGCTGTACGGTTCCGACGCGATCGCCGGCGTGGTCAACGTCATCTTGAAGGACAGCCGCGAAGGCGCCAACGTCAGCGCGCAGTGGGGCGAGTACAGCAAGGGCGACGGCGACCGCTTCCGCATCGACGCCGATGCCGGCTTCCCGATCGGCGCCACCGGTTTCGTGCACGTGAGCGCCGAACGCGACACCTCGGACATCACCTCGCGCGGCGTGCCGCGTCCGGACGCGGCGGCGATCGCCGCCATCGTCGGCGCCGACAAGGTGCCGTACAACGGCTTCGGTCAGCGCTGGGGCGATCCGGACGTCCGCGCGAACAAGCTGTTCGTCAACGCCGGCATTCCGCTGAGCGACGACGTCAAGCTCTACGGCTTCGGCAGCTACATGGACAACCACACGCTGTCGGGCTTCTTCTACCGGCGTCCGGTGCTGCCGCCGCAGTACCAGATCAGCGGCCGCTCGACGCTGATCCACGACGCGAACGGCGATTTCCTGCCGGATCCCGCGCCGCAGTCGCTGGTCAATTCCATCATCAACGCCGGACTCAATCCCGCCGACTATCTGACCGCCGATCCGACGAGCCCGAGCGGCTACGTGGAGCTCAATCCGATCTACAAGAATTTCCCCGGCGGCTACAGCCCGATGTTCGGCGCGAACATCTCCGATCACGAAATCGTCGGCGGCGTGCGCGGCGGCGAGTCCGGCAACTTCAAGTGGGACTTCCACGCGCGCAGCGGCAGCAACGAGATCGACTATCGGCTGGAGGGTTCGATCAACCCGAGCCTCGGTCGCCTGTCGCCGACTTCGTTCCATCCCGGCAAGCTGACCCAGGACGAGCGCGAAGTCGGCGCGGATTTCGTGCAGACCTTCGGCAGCTCGCCGCTCACGCTCGCCTACGGCGCGCAATGGCGCGAGGAGACCTACAAGATCGGCATCGGCGATCCGGCGTCGATCGCCGTCGGCCCGACGGCGTCGGTGTTCGGCGTCGGCTCGGACGGTTTCCAGGGCTTCTTCCCGGCCGCGGCCGGCTCGTTCAGCCAGAAGAGCTATTCGGCCTATCTCGATGCGGAAACCTCGCTCACGGACAACTGGTCGGGCGCGCTGGCCGGCCGCTATGAGCACGCCGAGCGCTTCGGCTCGTCGTTCGTCTACAAGCTGTCGACCCGCTACGCGTTCTCGGATACCTTCGCGGTGCGCGGCACCTACAACACCGGCTTCCGCACGCCGACGCCGGGCCAGGAATTCACGCTCAACGTCACCACCACGGCGGACGCCAGCGGCAACCTGATCCCGAGCGGCACGTATCCGGTGAGCGATCCGGTGGCACAGGCGCTGGGGGCGCAGCCGCTGAAGACGGAGAAATCGCGGAACTTGAGCGTCGGCGCGGTGTGGGATCCGACCGACAACGTCACCACGACGCTCGACTACTACCAGATCCGCATCCGCGATCGCATCGGCCTGATCACCAAGACCGTCACCCAGGACGCGGTGAACAAGCTCGTCGCCGAGGGCTATCCGAACGCGGAGCTGCTGCTCAACAGCGACGCCAGCTACTTCGGCAACGCCTTCGACTCGCACGTGCGCGGCGTCGATTTCGTGATCGATTCACGTCACGAAATCGGCGGCGGCGTGCTCAACGTCGACTTCCGCTACAACTACAACAAGCAGGACGTCGCCAAGGTCAAGCCCGGCACGATCAACGCCGATCGCGTGTACGACCTGGAACACCAGGTGCCGAGAAATCGCGCGGTGCTGACGTTCGACTACGGCCGCGGCGCCTGGCACGGCCTGGCCCGGTTCAACTACTACGGAAGCTGGAGCACCACCGGCGGCCTGTTCGGCAACGGCGACGCCTCGGATGCGACGAGTTACAGCAGCAAGACCCTGGTGGATCTGGAGGCGCGCTACAAGTTCAACGACTTCCTGTCGTTCGCGATCGGCGGCGACAACGTGTTCAACGTGCATCCGGACAAGGAGCAGAACCCGGTGTTGCAGTTCCTCGGCGTGCAATACGCGATCACCTCGCCGTTCGGCTTCAACGGCGCGTTCTGGTACGTGCGAGTGAACGCCAACTTCTGACGCCGTCGTCCTGCGGGACACGGCATCACCACAGCGCGGCGGGCCGGATGCCCGCCGCGTTTTTTTCGGTGCCGCGGATCCTGCCGTGCAGGCGTTCAGGCGCGGCGCGCGGCGATCCGCGCCAGCGCCGCATGCACCGGCAGCAGCAGGGCGATCCAGAACCGATTGTCCTGCGGGAACGCCGGCAGCACCTTGACGAACAGGGCGAGGCCGGCGAGGCCGGCGACGAGCAGCGCCAGCCGCCGCGCGTGGCGTGTCGGGCGCCAGGCGGCGCGCGCGGCGCCGAGCCAGGTCGGCAGCAAGAGTATACAAAGCGGATCGAGCAGCAGCAGGTTCTCGTTGCGCCAGGCGGCGAGGTGATCGGTGAGCGCCCACAGCACGATCAGCAGCAGCCCGGCCAGGCCGCAGACGAGGGCGATGCCGGTGGCGAGCGCGGCGAAGACGACGCGCGCGAAGGTGCGGTCACGCCGCCGCGCGAGCCAGAGCAGCGCGAGCGCCAGGGTCACACCCGTGGCGAGCGCCTGCCAGAACCAGTCCGGCGGGAAATCGGGCGGCGCCGGCAGGCGGCCGGGAACGAGCAGCGTCTCGCGCGCCACCAGCGGCCGGGCGCGGCCGTCGGGTCCGGGCACGCTGACCTCGCGCAGATACTGCATGAACTGCATCGGCACGAAGCTCTCGTCCCACCAGGACAGACGCCGGTCGGCGTAGGGGCCGAGCCCGGCGTCGATGGCGAGCATCAGCAGCGGCTCGGGCCGCATCAGCCGGAGCGTGTCCATGCGGTAGCTGAAGCCGCGCGACGGCGCGACGGTCTGGGCGCGGATCGCGCCGTCGAGCGCCGCGTCGAGCGCGTCGCGCACGCGCGTGGCGCAGTTGTCGGTGAAATAGTCGTAGCGGTACTCGGCATGTTCCGGCTGCGCGTTCCATTCGAGGAAGGCGGCGAGCCGGGCGCGCTGCGCCGGGGTGAGATCGAGATCCTGCTGGACGATCCAGCGGCCTTCGGCGCGGTACACCGGCAGTTCCTCGTCCGGATCGCCCGCGGCGACGCGGTAGCGCATCCGTCCGCGCGCGAAGTTGAGGTAGAAATTCTCCTGCGCGAAATCGAACATGCCGTAGTTGTACAGGCGTGCGGCACCGCTGGCGCGGTCGCGCACCAGGATGGCGTTGTGGCCGAACCGTTCCCACACCTCGGTGCCGGGACCGAAGGTGAGCAGGCTGATGTCGAGCGCCGCGCCGGGCGCCGGCGCGGCGGGCTGCGCCGCGACAAAAAGTGGAAAAAGCGCAAAAACCAACAATGCGCCAGGACGCCGCGCGCCCGCGCGCCCGCGCGCCTCAGGCGTCGCGCACATGCACGGCCAGTTGCAGCACCCGGCGCGCGTCGGCCTTGGTGATGCGGAACACGAAGCCGCCGAGGGCGATCTCCTCGCCCGGTTCGGGCAGGTGGCCGAATTCGGCCGTGACCATGCCGCCGATGGTGTCGAATTCGTCCTCCGGGAAGCGGCTGCCGAGGCGCTCGTTGAAATCGGCGATCGGGGTGAGCGCGTTGACCAGGAAGCCGCCGTCGGGCTGCGGCTGGATCAGCTTCTTGCGCGCCGGATCGTCCTCGTCGTGCTCGTCGTCGATCTCGCCGACGATCTCCTCGAGCACGTCCTCGATGGTGACGAGCCCGGCCACGCCGCCGTACTCGTCGACCACGATCGCCATGTGATTGCGCGACAGGCGAAACTCCTTGAGCAGGATGTCCAGGCGCTTGGATTCGGGGATCAGCACCGGCGGCCGCAGCAGCGCGCGGATGTTGCACGGCGCCGCGGCGCCCTCGGCGAAGCACTTGAGCAGGTCCTTGGCGAGCAGGATGCCGATGATGCGGTCGGGATCGTCGTCGCTGTAGACCGGGAAGCGCGAATGGCCGGATTCGATCACCCGCCGGAGGATTTCCGTCAGCGGCGCGTCCGCCGGCAGGCACACCATCTGCCCGCGCGGCACCATGACATCGGCCACGGTGAGATCGGATACCTCGATGGCGCCTTCCACCATCGACAGGGTGTCGCCGGACAGCAGGCCCTTGGCCTGCGCGCCGCGCAGTTCCTCCAGCAGTTCCTCGATGTTGCGCGGCTCGCCGGAAACCAGTTGGCTGATGCGTTCGAGCCAGGATCGGTGGGGGTGGGGACTAGGGTGGTCCTCGTTCATTGCGTTGAAGCATGAGCCCGCTCGGGGGCGAGCGGCGTATTCTAACCGATCCCGGCGTTTGCGCAGGAAAAGCGCCGGCAATCAACGAGTTGTCTTCCAGAGTCGTCAGCGATACGGATCGGGGATGCCGAGTCCGGCGAGGAGTTGCGTCTCCAGCGCCTCCATCCGTTGCGCCTGCCGGGCGGTCTGGTGGTCGTGGCCGAGCAGGTGCAGCACGCCGTGGATGGTCAGATGCGCGTAGTGGTGGGACAGCCGCTTGCCCTGGCGACGCGCCTCGCGGGCGATCACCGAGGGGCAAAGCACCAGATCGCCGAGCGGCGCCGCGGTCTCGCCCGGCAGTGGTTCGTAGGCGAAGGAGAGCACGTTGGTGGCGTAATCCTTGCCGCGGAACCGGCGGTTGAGCGCCCGCGCCTCGCGACCGCCGACGAGGGCGACGGTCACCGGCCGGATTCGACCGCTGCCGCGCAGCGCCGCGCGCACCCAGGTCTCGAACGAACGCGGCGCCGGCACACCCTTGCGGCCGACGCGGTTGACCACCAAGGCAAGTCGCCGTGTTCCCGAGTTCATCCCTGCAGCGATCCGGCGCCGGATTCGCCGCCCTCCGTACCCGGCTTCTCCAAGTCCCGGCTCTCGTACGCCCGGACGATGCGCTGCACCAGCGGATGGCGCACGACATCGCGGGCGGTGAAGAAGGTGAAGCTCACGCCTTCGACCGCACGCAGCACCTCGATGGCGTCACGCAGGCCGGACTTGACGTTGCGCGGCAGGTCGATCTGGGTGATGTCGCCGGTGACCACCGCCACCGAGCCGAAGCCGATGCGGGTCAGGAACATCTTCATCTGCTCGATGGTGGTGTTCTGCGCCTCGTCGAGAATGACGAAGGCGTCGTTGAGCGTGCGCCCGCGCATGTAGGCGAGCGGCGCGATCTCGATGACGTTGCGCTCGATCAGCTTGGTAACGCGGTCGATGCCGAGCATCTCGTAGAGCGCGTCGTACAGCGGGCGCAGATAGGGATCGACCTTCTGCACCAGATCGCCAGGCAGGAAGCCGAGCTTCTCGCCGGCCTCGACCGCCGGGCGCACCAGCACCAGACGCTGCACGCGGCCTTCGTTGAGCGCATCGACCGCCATCGCCACGGCGAGGTAGGTCTTGCCGGTGCCGGCCGGGCCGATGCCGAAGTTGATGTCGTGGCGGGCGATCGCGTGCAGATAGCGCGCCTGATTCGGGCCGCGCCCGCGCACGGTGCCGCGCTTGACCTTGATCGCGATCTCGTGGGCGCCCTCGGCGGCGCGCTCCTCGAGCGCGTCGATGCCCGATTCGGACAGGCGCAGATTCACCTGCGCGCCGCTCAGCAGCTCGCTCGCGGTCGCCTCGTAGAGATCGCGCAGCACGCGCTCGGCGAGCTTCACCGCCGCGTCGGCGCCGGTGACCCGGAACAGGTTGCCGCGGCTGGCGATCTCGACGCCGAGGCGCAGTTCGATCTGGCGCAGATGCTCGTCGAACGGGCCGGAAAGATTCGCCAGGCGTTCGCCGTCGTTCGGGTCGAGCGCGAAGTCGCGGCGGACGATGGATTCGGTCATGGGGTGAGCGTAGCGCGAGGTTCCGGCGATCGCCACTGGCGCAGCGGCGGCACCGGCCGACGTCGGACGAAACCCGCTGCCCCCGACGCGAGGGTGGGATTGCATGGTGATCGTGTCACGCTAAAATTTTTCCAGGCATTTCCGGGGGGCACGAACATGAACCGTCGGGTCCGCGCGTTTTTCACGAGTATCCCACTGCTGTGCGCCGTGCCGATCGCGCACGCGAACACCCTCACTGTCACCAGTTTCGCCGACAGCGGCGCCGGAACCCTGCGCGACGCGATCGCAAGCGCCAGCTCCGGCGACACCATCGTCTTTGCCAGCGACATGGCGATTGTGCTCGCAAGTGAATTGACTCTGAACAAGGACCTGACGATCGACGGCAGCGGTCGTTCGGTGGCGGTCGTTGGTGGCAATGGTGTGCGGGCGTTCTACGTCAATTCCGGGGTCGTGGCGCAGATCAAGCACCTGACGCTGCAGAATGGCAATGTCACCGCGGCCAACGGCTTTGGCGGCGCCATCTATAACGACGCCAACGGCACGCTCACCCTGACTGATTGTACGTTGGCCTACAACGCCGCGTACCATGCCGGTGCCATTTTCAATATAGGCACGCTCAGCGTGGTCGGCAGCACGCTGTACGGCAACTCCGCGCAGAACTCCGGCGGCGCCATCTACAACACGGCCGGTACGCTGACGGTCACCAATAGCACGTTCGCGAACAACAGCGCCTCCGCCGATGCCGGCGCCGTGTTGAACGTGGGCGGTACCGCCACGTCGATCAACAGCACCTTCGCGGGCAACAGTGCCGCGAACGGCATGGATGTGTACGGCACCACCAGCATCACGTTGATCAACACCATCATCGCCGATGGCTGCGCCGGCACCATCGCCGACGGCGGCGGTAACCTCGATAGCAGCACGAGCTGCGGTTTCCCGGCGGCCAACAGCAATATCGATCCGCGGCTGGGCCCATTGCAGGACAACGGCGGCCCGACTTGGACGATGGCGCCGCTGTTCGGCAGCCCGGTCGTCGATGCCATCGACTGCACCCAGGCGCCACCCACCGACCAGCGCGGCATCGCGCGGCCGCAGGGGGCCAAGTGCGACATCGGCGCGGTGGAGAGCGACCGCATCTTCGGCGACGGCTTCGGTCTGCCGCCCAGCCACCAGTGAGATCGGGAACCGGCCGGCTCGGCGCAAGGCCGGACCGGCGCAACGCCGTCAGGCGGCGAGGCTCTCCGCCAGGCGGCCGCGCAGCGAGTGCGCCAGCGCAGCGGTGATGCGGACCTCGACGAACTCGCCGATCAGGCCGGGCGGGCCGGCGAAGTTGACGTAGCGCATGTTCTCGGTGCGGCCGGTGAGTTCGCGCGGATCCTTTTTGCTCGGACCCTCGACCAGCACGCGCTGCACGCTGCCGACCATCGCCTCGCTGATGCGCCGGGCGTTGGCCTCGAGGGCGGCCTGCAGGCGCGCCAGCCGTTGCTGCTTGACTTCGAGCGGGGTGTCGTCGGGCAGATTGGCCGCCGGCGTGCCCGGGCGGCGCGAGTAGACGAACGAGAAGCTCTGATCGAAGCCGACGTCCTCGATCAGCTTCATGGTCTGCTCGAAGTCGGCATCGGTCTCGCCGGGGAAGCCGACGATGAAGTCCGAGGAAATCGAGATGTCCGGCCGCACGCGGCGCAATTTGCGGATCTTCTGCTTGTACTCGAGCGCGGTGTAGCCGCGCTTCATCGCCGCGAGCACGCGATCGGAACCCGCCTGCACCGGCAGATGCAGGTAATCGGCGAGCTTGGGCACGTTGGCGTAGGCCTCGATCAGCGAGTCGGAGAACTCCAGCGGATGCGAGGTAGTGAAGCGGATGCGGCCGATGCCGTCGATGGCGGCGATGGCGTGGATCAGCAGCGCCAGGTCCGCCGTGCCGCCGTCGTGCATCGCGCCGCGGTAGGCGTTGACGTTCTGGCCGAGCAGGTTGATCTCGCGCACGCCCTGCTCGGCGAGCGCGGCGACCTCGGCGAGCACGTCGTCGAACGGCCGGCTGATCTCCTCGCCGCGGGTGTAGGGCACCACGCAGAACGAGCAGTATTTCGAGCAGCCTTCCATGATCGAGACGAACGCGGTCGGCCCTTCCTTGCGCGGCGCCGGCAGGTGATCGAACTTCTCGATCTCGGGGAAGGAGATGTCCACCTGCGGCTGCCGGCCGGCGCGGCGCGCGTCCAGCATCTGCGGCAGGCGGTGCAGGGTCTGCGGGCCGAACACGAGGTCCACGTAGGGCGCACGCCGGACGATGGCCTCGCCTTCCTGGCTCGCCACGCAGCCGCCGACGCCGATGACGAGCGCGGGTTTGGCGCGCTTGAGCGCCTTCCAGCGGCCGAGCTGGCTGAACACCTTCTCCTGCGCCTTCTCGCGGATCGAGCAGGTGTTGATCAGGATGACATCGGCGGCGGTCTCGTCGTCGGTGAGTTCCAGGCCGTGCGAGGCTGCCAGCACGTCGGCCATCTTGGCCGAGTCGTACTCGTTCATCTGACAACCGTGGGTCTTGATGTAGAGCTTGCCGGGCATCGCTGTGGTACTTCGCAAACGCCGTATTCTACGGCCGCGGGCCAGGGGCGGCTAGCCGAGGGCCGGGGCTGATGGCCGGGCGGGGTTCGGCTTCTTCCGCTCACCGCTGGCCGCTCACCGCTCACATGCGAGGGCCGGGGGCTGTAAAGCATTTTCCACTCCCCACTCCCACTCCCACCAAAGGCACTTGGCAAAACCCGAATCCTGTCAGAAACTTGGGCGGCCAACTTGCCTCGAATCATGAACTCGTCCCGCTCCCGCCGCGCGAATGCGCACCTGTTGCTGGCGATCCTCATCGTCGGCGGTGTGTTGCTTTCGCTGCGGGCGCATGCGGGCGAGGTCTACCGCTGCACCGGACCGAACGGCCAGATCGCCTTCACCAACCGCATCGGCACGTTCAAGAACTGCACCCCGGTGGCGAGCTATGCCGATACGCCGGCGCCGAGTGCGGCCAAGGAGTCGGCGAAGGGACCGCACACCGAGTATCGCGCGCAGCCAGCGGAGTCGGGCGGCAGTGAGGTCGCGCCGCCACCCGCACCTTCCGCCGGCGCCAATGTCGAGATCCGGCGCGGCGCGGTGTACAAGGTGGCCAAGGCCAACGGCGTGACCGAATACACCAACATCCGCCCGCGCGGCGGCGCCTACACGGTGCTGTTCACCTACATGGCCACCTGCTACGCCTGCAACGTGCGTTCGACGGTGGACTGGCGCAACATTCCGCTCAACCTGGATGCCTACCGCGACGAAATCGCCGCGGCGGCGAGCGAGTTCGGCGTCGATGCGGCGCTGTTGCGCGCGGTCATCCATGCCGAATCGGCGTTCAACCCGGGTGCCGTCTCGCTCAAGGGCGCGCAGGGTTTGATGCAATTGATGCCGGACACCGCCTCGGATCTCGGCGTCGACAATCCGTTCGATGCGCGCCAGAACATCCGCGGCGGCGCGCACTATCTGGCGCAACTGCTCAAGCAGTTCAACGGCGACGAACGTCTCGCCGCGGCGGCCTACGATGCCGGGCCGCAGAACGTGCAGAAGTACAACGGCGTGCCGCCGTTCGACGAAACCCAGGTCTACGTCGAGCGCGTCGGCACGCTGCGGCGGCGCTACACCGAGGCTAGCCAGCCTCCGGTTGCCGCGGCGGCGCCGGCGCCAGCGCCGCGCTCCTGACGGGCTCCGCCGGGAGCAGGCCGGCGACGACGACCCGGTTGCGGCCCTCCGCCTTGGCCCGGTAGAGCGCCGCGTCGGCGCGCCGCTCGAGATCGGCGAAACTCGCATCCGGCGGAGTCAGTTCGGCCACGCCGATGCTGATCGTCACGCGCAGCCCGGGGTCGATCTCGCGGAACGACAAATCGGCGATCCGCTTGCGCAGACGCTCGGCGATGTCGGCGGCGTGGCTGCCGGCGCTGCGCGGCAACAGCACGAGAAATTCCTCGCCGCCGATGCGGCCGAGCAGGTCGCCCTCGCGCAGCGATTCCTGGCAGGCGCGTGCGATCGCGCGCAGCACCTTGTCGCCGGCGGCGTGACCGAGGCTGTCGTTGATGCGCTTGAATTCGTCGACGTCGATCGCCAGCACCGCCAGTGCCTCGCGGCCGGCCCGCGCGCGGCGGATGGCACGGCCGGCGAACTGCTCCACCCCGCGCCGGTTGGCCACGCCGGTGAGCGGATCGATCGAGGCCATGCGCTTCCAGTTGCGCAATCGCGCCAGCTGGCGGACGACGAGCAGCGCGAGCAGCGCGAGCAGCACCGCCAGCAGCGCCATCGCCGCCTGCTGCCACTGGCGCACGCGTTGCAGATTCTCCACCTGCTTGTCCTTGAGCGCCTGCTCCGCGCGCAGGCGTGCGTTCTCGAGCTTGCTGCGATCGCTGTCGAATTGTTCGCGCAGCATCTGCGCCTGCTGATCGGCGCGCTGCCGTTCCACCTCGTCGTGCAGTTTGAGATAGCGCTTGAATTCCTCGAGCGCGGCGGCCGGTTGCCCGCTCGCTTCGAGGCTTTGCGCCTTGGCCTGGTGCAGCATCTCCTGATAGCGGGTATTGCTGCTCCTGTCGAACGCGGCTTCGGCGCGTGCGAAATTGTCGAGCGCCTTGGCGTGCTGGTCGAGGCCGGCGTAGGCGCGCCCGCGCTGGAACCACACCATGCCTTGATCGGCGACGTCGCCGACCGCGGTGAAACCCTCCTCGGCGCTCTTGAGCTTCTCCAGCGCCTGCGCATGGCGGTGCAGCGCGTTGAGCGCGCCGGCCATGGCGAGATCCGCCGCGGCGATGTTGCCGCGATCGGCGGTGGCGTTGGCGACGGCGAGCGCGCGTTCCTGGTCGGCGAGCGCGGCCTCGTAGTGGCCGCTTTCCTCCTCGGCGTAGCCGAGCTGGACGAGGCTGACGAACAGCGATTCGCGGTCGCCGACGCGCTGTTCGTGCTCGATGCTCTGGTTCAGGAATTCGCGCGCCTTGTCGAGTTCGCCAAGCCGCCGGTAGGCGATGCCGATGGCGAGGAAGGTCTGTCCGGCCGCTTCGCTCAACTCGTTCTGCAGGAAGATGTGCTGCGCCTCGAGCAGGTCGGCGAGCGCCTTGCCGTGCACGCCGATCAGCGAATAGACGCCGCCGCGCAGTTGCAGGCCGCTGGCAAGCAACGGGTCGTCGTTGCACTGACGCGCCAGCTCGATGCCGCGGTCGTAGTCCGCGAGCGCGTCCTGCGGCGAGTTCAGGCTCTCCTGGAAGCCGCCGCGGCAGTAGTAGAACCGGCCGGCCGCCTCGGTATCCTTGGCCTGCAGCGCCTCGCGCAGGTGGGCGTCGGCGTAGGCGTAGCCGTCCTTGACCTTGTCGAGGTGGTCGAGCGTGCAATGCTCGGCGTCGAGCAGACGGCGGCGATGCGCATCGCCCGGCGGCAGCAGCTTTTCGAGCTGGGCGACGGCTTCGCGCTGGTGCGCGGTGTCGGTTTCGATCAGATCGCCGTAGTCGAGCCGGCGCAACAGCGCATCGAACGCCGCGGCGGACGGCATCGCCGGCGCGTCGGCGGCCGCCGGATGCGCCGCGAGCGGCAGCGACAGCATCGCGGCGAGAACGACGCGCCTCAGCCGCTCGAGCCATTGCCTGCGCATGGGTTCGCCTTGCCCGGATGTCATACGGATCATGGAAGGATCAGCAAATATCCGGCCATCGCCCAAGCCACCGGGAGTCGCTGGGGGATCGACCCTTGCGCCGCAAGGCTTGGATGGGGGCGTGGAGATGTGTCGTCGCCGCCGGAGTCAGGAACATGGGTGCTCGATCGGGCCTTGCCTAGTGTAGCTCAGGCGCTCCCGTTCAACCGTTGGCCGCTCGTTGCGGACGTTCGGCCAGGGTGACGGCCAGTTGCAACGGCTGGCCGTCGCGTTGCACCGTGAGCTGCACGGTCGTGCCGGGCGTGAGGTTCGCCTCACGATTGCGCAGTTCGACCTGGTTCGTCACCGGCTCGCCGTCGAGCGCGGCGATGACGTCGCCGGCGCGCAGGCCGGCCAGCGCCGCCGGGCCGTTCTCGTAGACGCCGGCCACGCACACCGCCCGCTCCGGGCAGGGGAATTGCGGCGTGGTCGCCGCGTCGGTGTATTCGGCGCCGAGCCAGCCGCGGATGACGCGGCCGTGGGCGATGATCTGGTCGAGCACCGCCTTGGCCGTCGCCACCGGGATCGCGAAGCCGATGCCGACGTTGCCGGCCGACGGCGAGAACAGATTGGAATTGATGCCGACCAGTTCGCCGTAGGCGTTGACCAGCGCGCCGCCGGAATTGCCCTCGTTGATCGCGGCGTCGGTCTGGATGAAGTCCTCGTAGGTGGCGCGTTTCAACTGCCGCCCGAGCGCGCTGACGATGCCCATGGTGACGGTGCGGCTGAGCCCGAACGGATTGCCGATGGCGAGCACGACGTCGCCGACGTTGAGCGGGGTCTTGTCGGCGATGGCGATGGCGGGCAGGTTCGGCGCGTCGATCTTGAGCACGGCGAGGTCGGTCTCGGCGTCGCTGCCGATGACGCGCGCCTGGGTCGTGCGGCCGTCGTAGAGTACCGTCTCGATCTCCTCGGCGCCCTGGATCACGTGGTTGTTGGTGATGACATAGCCGTCGGTGCCGACGATCACCCCCGAGCCCAGGCTTTGCAGGCGCTTCTTCTGCGGACCGATGACGATGCCGGGGAACAGCCGCTGCAGCAGCGGGTTGGTCGGCACCAGCACCTGCGCACGGGTGCTGACGATCTTGTTCGCGTAGATGCTGACGACCGCCGGCGCGGCGCGCGTCACCGCGCTCGCATAGGACACCGTCACCAGGTCCGCGCCGCGCGCCGGCTCCGCGACCGGCGCCGGGTGCGCCGGCGCGGTGCTCTCGGCCGCCGCCCGCGGCTCCGGTGCGGCGGTCTCCGTCGGCACGAACACGTGGCGCACGCGCTCCACCAGCGACGGCGAGACCACGCTCGCGACGAACGCGGCGGCGAGACCGAGTGTCATGCATTGCGCCAGGAACAGCAGGGTGCGGAATACGGTTTTCATCGGATGTGTTTCGGGAGGGGGCCGCGTGCCGGAGCGCCGGACGCTGCGGCGCGGCCTGCGGCCGCACGCTCGCGCGCCCGGCTTCGTTGTCTGCCGCCGGGGGCTTGGTTAAACTAACACGATTTTTGGGGGTTTCCGCATCCCCGTCCCGATTCACCTGTACCTTTGGAGTGCCGGATGGCGAACGACGCAGTGGATCACGGACGCCGCCGCTTTCTCACCGCCACGACCGCGGTCGTCGGCGGTGCGGGGGCATTGTGCGCGGCGGTGCCGTTCATCAAGACGTGGGAGCCGAGCGCGCGCGCCAGGAGCGCCGGCGCGCCGGTGGTGGCCGACATCAGCAAGATCGAACCCGGCCAGATGGTCAAGTTCCAGTGGCGCGGCATGCCGGTGTTCGTGGTCAACCGCACGCCGGCGCAGCTCGCGGCGCTCAAGGGTGTGGATGCGCGGCTGCGCGATCCCGAGAGCGACAACACCGACCAGCAGCCGGCGTTCGCCAAGAACGAGTTCCGCGCGCAGAAGGACAAGCCGCAGTGGCTGGTCGTGATCGGCCTGTGCACGCACCTGGGCTGCGTGCCGCAGTTCTTCGGTGAGCTCAAGCCCGAGCCGTTCGATCCGAACTGGCAGGGCGGCTTCTACTGCCCCTGCCACAAGTCGCGCTACGACCTGTCCGGGCGCGTGTTCGCCGGGGTGCCGGCGCCGGCCAACCTGAAGGTGCCGCCGTACAAGTTCCTGCCCGACGGCAACCACATTCTGATCGGCGTCAGTCCGGAAGGAGCCGCGTGATGGCCAGCGTGTTTTCCGCGATCGGCAACTGGATCAACGAGCGTGCGCCGGGCCTCGTGCCGGTGTATCGCAAGCACATGAGCGAGTACTACGCGCCGAAGAACTTCAACGTCTGGTACTACTTCGGCTCGCTCGCGCTGCTGGTGCTGGTCAACCAGATCGTCACCGGCATCTTCCTCACCATGTTCTACAAGCCCGACGCCAGCCTGGCGTTCGCCTCGGTCGAGTACATCATGCGCGACGTCAACTGGGGCTGGCTGATCCGCTACATGCACGAGGTCGGCGCGTCGATGTTCTTCATCGTCGTCTACCTGCACATGTTCCGCGGCCTGATGTACGGCTCCTACAAGAAGCCGCGCGAGCTGGTCTGGCTGCTCGGCATGCTGATCTTCCTCGTGCTGATGGCCGAGGCGTTCATGGGCTACGTGCTGCCGTGGGGCAACATGTCGTTCTGGGGCGCCAAGGTGATCATCTCCCTGTTCGGCACCATCCCGTGGATCGGCGATGCGCTGATGGAGTGGATCATGGGCGACTACCTGCCCTCCGACGCCACCCTGAACCGCTTCTTCTCGCTGCACGTGATCGCGCTGCCGCTGGTGCTGCTGCTGCTCGTCGTGCTGCACATCGCCGCGCTGCACGAGGTCGGCTCGAACAACCCCGACGGCGTCGAGATCAAGAAGAAGAAGGACGAGCGCGGCCGGCCGCTCGACGGTATCGCCTTCCATCCGTACTACACGGTGAAGGACCTGTTCGGCGCGGGTTTCTTCCTCATCATCTGCGCCTTCATCATCTTCTTCCAGCCGACCGTGGGCGGCTGGTTCCTCGAGCCCGACAACTTCATCCCGGCGAACAATCTGGTGACGCCGGAACACATCAAGCCGGTGTGGTACTTCACCCCGTTCTACGCCATGCTGCGCATGGTGCCGTCGTTCTTCGGCACGGCGGTGTGGGGCGTGATCGTGATGTTCGTCGGCATCTTCGCGCTGTTCCTGGTGCCGTGGCTGGACCGCGGCGTGGTGAAGTCGGTGCGCTATCGCGGCCGCGGCTACAAGATCGGGCTGGCGCTGTTCGCGCTGTCGTTCCTCGGCCTCGGCACGGTCGGCGCGGGGCTCAGTTTCGAGATGATTCCGCGCTGGTTCGGTCCCGACGCCGACGTCACCGCGATCGAGAACTTCTACGGCCGGTTCTGGCTGATCGTGTATTTCGCCTCGTTCGTCGCGTTGTGGGCGTACACGCATTTCGGCTGGGAGAAGACCCGGCCGGTGCCGGAACGGGTGACGGGTCACTGAGGCGCGCGACCGGCGCGGGATCGCGGCCCGGCGCGGCCGCACACCACCAAGACAGCGGACAGCATCGATGCGTATGATTCGAGTATTGCAAATCGCCTCCCTCGGTTTCGCGCTGGCGGCCGCCGGCGTCGTCGTCGCGCAGGAGGGCGCGGAGCTCAAACCGGCGAACACGCGGGTGGACAACCTCGCCTCGCTGCAGCGCGGCGCGCGGCTGTACTTCAACTACTGCGCCGGCTGCCATTCGCTCCAGTACCTGCGCTATTCGCGGCTCGCCGAGGATCTGCAACTGAGCGAGGAACAGGTGCTCAAGAACTTCGCCTTCACCGGTGCCAAGATCGGCGATCTCGCGGTCTCGAACCTGCCGGCGGCGAAGGCCGACGAATGGTTCGGCAAGGCGCCGCCGGATCTCTCGCTGGAGGCGCGCGCCAAGGGGCCGGACTGGATCTACAACTACCTCAAGGCCTTCTATCTCGACGAATCGCGGCCGAGCGGCTGGAACAACACGGTGTTTCCGAACGTCGCCATGCCGAACGTGCTGTGGGAATTGCAGGGCGTGCAGCGCGCGGTGTATGCGCCGGCCAAGGCGGGCGAGGAGCCGCGCGTGGAGCGTCTGGAACTGGCCGCCAAGGGGGCGCTGTCGCCGATGGAGTTCGATGAGGCCGCGCGCGATCTGACCGCGTTCCTCGAGTACGTCGGCGAACCGGCCAAGCTCAAGCGCGAGGCGATGGGCGTGTGGGTGGTGCTGTATCTCGGCTTCTTCACCCTGCTCGCCTGGCTGCTCAAGCACGAGTACTGGAAGGACGTGCACTGACTTGGGCCCGGCCCGGCCCGACTTGCCAGGCGCGGTGCGGATTCGGTACAAGGGGAGCGCGGCCGGGCTTGGGAGCCGGCCTCGACGAAGGGGATTCCGGCAGATCCGGCGATCGTCCATTCCGGCGGTACCGTTCCCCGCGGCGTTCGCGGCGGAACGCGTCGCCGCGATCGGCGGAACGGCCCATCCCCGTCCCGGGGGACGCGAGGAATCGACATGGCCTTGAGTCAACGATCGCGCACGATACTCACCCTGTACTCGGCCACCGACGAGGTGCAGTGCCACCGCGTCCGCCTGGTACTGGCGGCCAAGGGCGTGGTCTACGATCTCGTGCCGGTCAATCCGCAGTCGCCGCCGGAGGATCTGCTCGACCTCAACCCCTACAACAGCGTGCCGACGCTGGTCGACCGCGATCTCGTGCTGTACGACACCGGTGTCATCTGCGAATACCTCGACGAACGCTATCCGCATCCGCCGCTGATGCCAGTCGATCCGCTGTCGCGCGCGCGGCTGCGCCTGGCGATCGTGCGCGTCGAGCGCGACTGGCTGCCGTTCGTCGCCCAGATCGAGGCCGGCGGACGTCCGGCGGAGACCGCGCGCAAGCGCCTGCGCGAAGCGCTCATCGCCAGCGTGCCGCTGTTCAAGGCGGCCAAGTTCTTCCTCAATCCCGAGCTCAGTCTCGCCGATTGCGCGCTGGCGCCGCTGATCTGGCGCCTGCCCAGTCTCGGCGTCGTGCTGCCGCGGGAAGCGCACGTCATCGAGGACTACGGCGACCGCATCTTCCGCAACCCCGGCTTCACCCGCAGCCTGACGCCGGAAGAGAAGGCGTTGCGCGAATAGCGCCGCGCCCGCCGCCATGAGCACCGCGAGCATGACGTCCAATCGCCCGTACCTGCTGCGGGCGATGTACGATTGGATCAGCGACAACGGCCTGACCCCCTATATCCTGGTGGATGCCGGCGTGGCCGGCGTGCAGGTGCCGAAGAGCGCGATCAAGGACGGTCGCGTCGTGCTCAACATCGCCGCGCGCGCGGTGTCCCACCTCGAACTCGGCAAGGAGCGCGTGCGCTTCCTCGCGCGCTTCGCCGGCGTTAGCCAGACGGTGGACGTGCCGATGGCGAGCGTGCTCGCGATCTACGCGCAGGAAAACGGCCAGGGCATGATGTTCCCGGCGGAAAATCAGCCGCCGCCCGCCGGCGGCGCGCCGGTCGGCGAGGACGCCGCGGCGAAGAAGGGATCGCATCTGCGCGTGATCAAGTGACGCGACGACTCGTCTGCCGAGCGCGTTCAATGCGGCCGCATGCCGCGCGGCGCCTCGTGCAGCGGAATCACGTTGGACTCGACCGCGGCGCGCGGCGGCGGTGCCGCGGGTGGCAGATCGTGGCCGACCAGCCGCTCGCCGACCAGATCGAGGCTGCCGTGCCGGCGATCGCGGCCGTCGCTGCTGAGCTCGAAACGATAGCGCCGGCGCAGGCGCAGGCGGCCGTCGCCATCGCGCACGAGGGTGAGCCGCTCGAGGGCCACGGTCTGATCGAGCAATTGCAGCTGCGCGCGCGCACACAGTTCCGCGCCGAGCGCGCGGGCGCGTTCGCGCGCCTTGAGCGCGCCGTGCCACAGGTACGCGGCGAGCAGAATCAGCAGCGTCAACACCAGCACGTCCGGCATGGCGGCAGTGTGCGGATCAGCGCACCGGATGGCAAGCGCGGGCGGCGTGGGGCGATCGCGCGTGGCTTCGCACCGAATTCACCGGCTGTGCGCTATTTCCGGGCGCCGGCCGGTTGGGATTCGTTACAATGATTTCGCGAACAGGGCGGAGAGGGGCGCGCCGGACGTGATCGACATCCCGGGCTACGAGATCAAGCGCGAGATCGGCGCGGGCGGCATGGCCAGTGTGTATCTGGCCGTGCAGACGTCGCTCGAGCGCGAGGTGGCGCTCAAGGTGATGGCGCCGAGCCTGGCCGCGGACCCGCTGTTCTCCAAGCGCTTCCTGGCGGAAGCGCGCATGCTCGCCTCGCTCGCGCATCCGAACATCGTCGCGGTCTACGATGTCGGCGTCACGCCGAGCCAGCTCCACTATTTCTCGATGCAGTATCTGCCCGGCGGCGACTTCGCCAGCCGCGTGGCGCGCGGCATGGACGAGCGCGATCTCACCGTGACCCTGGCCGGGGTGGCGCGCGCGCTCGGCTACGCCCACCAGCGCGGCTACGTGCACCGCGACGTGGCGCCTGCCAACATCCTCTACGACGTCAACCACAATCCGGTGCTCACCGATTTCGGCATCGCCCTGAGCGCGGCGCCGACCTCGCGCATCACCAGCAGCGGCTTCTCGGTCGGCACCAGCCATTTCATGAGCCCGGAACAGGCGCGCGGCGGCGACGTCGATGCGCGCTCGGACATCTACAGCCTCGGTGCGCTGTGCTACTACGGACTCACCGGCAAACCGCCGTTCGACGGCCCGGACGGTTTCGCCGTCGCCTACGCGCACGTGTTCGAGCCGATTCCGCGGCTGCCGCCGGAAAAGGCGCACTGGCAGCCGCTGATCGATCGTGCGCTGGCCAAGGATCCGAAGGACCGGTACGCCGACGTCGAGGCGTTTCTCGACGGCGTGGCGAGCGTGGTGCCGCAGTACGCCGCGCTGTTCCGCGAGGAAACTGTGGTGGCGACGGTGCCGGCGGCCGCGCCCGCCGCCGCGGCGGCGACCGTGACCATGGCGGCGGCGCCGCGCGCCGCGACGGTGAACAAGGAGGCCGCGACCGCGCGCGTCGTGTCAAGGCCGGCGACGACCGAAGGCGCGCCGACCCTGCGCGCGTCCGCGCCGCGCGCCGCCGCGCCGGCGGTCGCCACGCAACCCGCCGCCGCGACGTTGCCGCATTGGCGGCGCTACTGGCCGCTCGCGATCGTGTTCGTCGGCCTCGCCCTGATCGGCTTCGCCCTGCTCACCCGCGGCAACCGACCCGGTTCGCCGCACCCGGCGCCGGTGCCTGCGCCGCCGCCAGTCGCCATCGCGCCGCCGCAGGCGACGCCGCAGCCTCCGCCCCAGCCGATTTCGCAACCGCCGCCGACCGCAAGCACGACCGAGACCGCCGTGGCCGCGCCCGCGGTCACGCCGCCGCCGGCTCCGCCGCCGACGGCGATGGACAGCATCGAGGCGGTCGAGGGCGCGCCTTCCGTGGTGCTCGCCGAACTGCCGACGGTGGTCGATCCGGTGACCGAAGCGGTGCGTCTCGGGCGCATCGATCTCGCCGCCCAGCGCCTGACCCTGCCGCCCGGCAACAATGCGCTGGAGCGTTTCCAGTTCGCGTTGCGACTCGATCCGAAGAACAAGGCCGCGAAACAGGGCATTGTGGAAATTGCGAAAAAGTATATCGAGTTCGCGGAGAAGAACCGCGCCGCCGGCGACGTCGCCCAGTTCGACCAGTACCTGAAACGCGCCGCCGAGATGGCGAAGAACGTCCCCGACGACGACAGCGTCGCCAAGGCCATTGCCGCCAGCCGCCAGGCCGCCGCGGCGCCGCTGATCGCGCAGGCCAAGGCGGCCGCGCAGGCCTGGGACAAGAACGCCGCCAAGGCCGCCTACGAGAAGGCGCTGGCGCTCGATCCGGACAATGCCACTGCGCGCGAGGGTCTCAAGTACGTCGCCACCATCGGCGAGCCCGGCTTCGTGTTTCGCGACAAGCTCGGCGACGGCCAGGGGCCGGAACTGGTGATCCTCGACGGCGGCCGCGTGGCGATGGCGCGCCGGGATGTCACCCGCGCCGAGTTCCGCCGCTTCTGGAACGAGGCGGGTCGCGGCCAGTTCGGCGGCAAGGAATTCTCCTGCCGCGATCGCGAATCCCTGTTTCGTTCCTCGCGCGCGCGCACCTGGGAGAATCCCGACATTCCGCAGGACGACAATCATCCGGTGGTGTGCGTGACGTTCGCCGAGGCCGTGGCGTATGCGCAGTGGCTCGGCAAACTCACTGGCAAGCGCTATCGGTTGCCGAGTCCGGCCGAGTTCGATCAGGTCGCTCGTCACGCGGCCGCCGGCGAGTGCAAGGCGAATCTGGCCGATGTGTCCTACAAGCGCAAGTTCGACAGCCGCGAAGGCAGCGACTGCGACGACGGCTTCGCGGCGACCGCACCGGTCGCGCACTTCGCGCCGACGGCGGGGGTCTTCGACATCGACGGCAACGTGCGCGTCTGGGTGGCGGCCTGCGGCAACGGCAGTCCGGCGCAAGGCGCCGACGGCTGTCGCGATCATCTGGTCAAGGGCCGCTCGTGGATGTCGCCGGCGAAGGAGTCGGTCACCTACGGCGACACCTTCGGCGCGGACGTGGCGCTCAACACCGTCGGCATCCGCGTCGTGCGCGATTTGGACAAGTGACGGCGGCGCGGTTAGGCTTGCCCGCGGTCCGCACGGAGCCCAACGACGAGGGGAGCACGATGAAGCTGCTGTTTCCGAATGGCGAACACGAACCGATGGAACTGGCCGACGGCGAGGTGCTGGTCGGCACCGCGGCCGAATGCCAGCTCATGCTCGCGGCGCCCGGCATCGCCGCGCGCCACTGCGCCTTGCGCACCCGGGGCGAACAGACCGTGGTGCAGCCGCTCGACGCGCAGGCCGTGACCGTGCTGAACGGCAAGCAGGTGACCGCCGAGACGCCGATCAAGCCCGGCGATCTGTTGTTGTTCGCCAAGGTGGGTTGCCGGGTCGTCGCGATGGAGCGGACGCCGCCGCCGCCGGTGCGCAAGCCCGCCGCCGGCGGCGACGACGAGGGCCGCACCCGCGTGCGCATGGCGCTGCCGAAGTTCATCCTGCGCGGCGTGTCCGGTCCCACCTTCGGCAAGACCTACGCCGTGGTCGGCGCGATCACCGTGGGCCGCAGCAGCGAGTGCGATGTCTGCATTCCCACCGACGAAATCTCGCGCCACCACGCCAAGCTGCAAGTGGTGCCGGACGGCGTGATGGTGGAGGATCTGGGCTCGGCCAACGGCACCTTCGTCAACGACCAGCGCGTGCATGGCAGCGTGCTGATGAAGGCCGGCGACGAACTGCGTCTGGATACGGTACGTTTCATGCTGGTATCGCCCACCATGGAAGCGCAGCCGCCCGCCGCGACGAGCAAGGCGCCCGAGCCGGCGCCGGCGGCGGGCACGGGCGCGGCGCTGTGGATCGTCGCCGCTCTCGTCGTGCTGGGCGTGATCGTGCTCGGTCTGCTGCGCTATCTCGGCAAGATCTGAGGAAGGTCCGGTCGAGTCCCCAGGTTCCGGGCCGCGGCTGCGGCGCCGCGCTGCCACGCTCCCCATCAAACCCTCGACTCCAGCGGGCTGAGATGCCGTGGGTGCGGCCGATCGCCGCGCGGCGGCGCCGAGCGCGCGGGTTTCGCTGGTCCGTCCAATAGTATAAAAAAATATTTGTATATTTTGCGGCACGGCGCCCGGGCGGCTTTTTGTGCTGCGATGCAGCATGTCGCCGGTTCCGAATCGGCTCGGTTCGTCCATCTGAAAACATAAGCAATTCAAATAGCTGTTGGACTCTTCTGAGAATCCACGCGAATACGTGCGGCGGGTTTCGCTTTCCCTTTGATCTGCAAGCAATTTTCCCTTGACACGCGGGGCAGGGCGGACTACTGTTCGCGGCAAGTGGGAAATCGTGGGTTTTTGTGGGAAACATGTTCCAGGGCGAAACCGCCATCACACTGGACGACAAGGGCCGCCTGGCCCTGCCGACGGCGTATCGCGAGCAGATCGCGCAGGCCTGCGGCAATCGCCTGGTGTTCACCTACAACCCGTTCGAGTCGGGTTGTTTGTGGCTGTTTCCCTACGGCGAGTGGGAAAAGGTGCGCGACCAGGTCAATGCGCTGCCGGGCGTCAAGCGCGTGCACCGGGACTTGCAGTTGAAACTGGTCGGCGCCGCCGCGGTGGTGGAACCGGACGGCAATGCGCGGGTGCTGGTGCCGGCGAGCCAGCGCAACGCGGCCGGGATCGAGAAGAAGGCGGTGCTGCTCGGCATGGATCGCAAATTCGAGTTGTGGAGCGAGCAGGCGCACCTCGCCAAGATTCGCCAGACCATCGGCGAAACCGAACTCAGCGACGAGATGCTGGACCTGCGGTTGTGAGCGGCACGGGCGCGCAGCGGCGGAGTGCAGCGATGACCTCTGATGCGCATGCGCCGGTGATGCTCGGGGAGGTGCTCGAAGGACTGAACCTGCGCGTGGCAGGCACGTATCTGGACGGCACCTTCGGGCGCGGCGGCCATGCGCGGGCGGTGCTGGCGCGGCTCGGACCGGAAGGGCGGCTGCTGTTGATGGATCGCGATCCGGCGGCAGTGGCGGCGGCGCGGCGCGAATTCGGCGGCGATGTGCGCGTCGCGATCCGCCACGGCAGTTTCGCCGATCTCGCCGCGTGGGAGGCGACGCACGCCGGCCTGGACGGCGTGCTGTTCGATCTCGGCGTGTCGTCGCCGCAACTGGACGATGCGGCGCGCGGCTTCAGCTTCCGCGCCGACGCGCCGCTGGATATGCGCATGGACCCGGGGTGCGGCGAGAGCGCGGCGGAGTTTCTGGCGCGGGCGGACGAGGGAGAGATTGCGGACGTGTTGTGGAAGTTCGGGGAAGAGCGCAAGGCGCGTCGCATCGCGCACGCCATCGTCGCGCGCCGGCGCGAGCGGCCGATCGCGCGCACCGGCGAGCTCGCTGAACTCGTCGCGCGCGTGGTCGGGCGCGATGCGTCCGGCAAACATCCGGCGACGCGCAGTTTCCAGGCCCTGCGCATCGCGGTGAACGACGAACTCGGCGCGCTCGCCCGCGGACTCGCCGGCGCGCTCGCGCGGCTGCGGCCGGGCGGCAGGTTGGTGGTGATCAGTTTCCATTCGCTGGAGGATCGGCAGGTCAAGCATTTCCTGCGTGCGCACGCGCAGCCGCCGCCGACGCGACGCGGCCTGCCGCCGCCGGCGACCGCGGCGCCGCCGGCGTTGCGCCTGGTCGGCGCCGCGCGCTTTCCCGCGGCCGACGAGGTCGCGCGCAACCCGCGCGCGCGGAGCGCGGTGCTGCGGATCGCGGAGAAATGCGCATGAGGCCGCTCGGCATCGCCGTGCTGCTGGTGCTGCTCGCCGCCGTGATCGGCAGCGGCATCGGCGTGGTCTACGCGCGTCAGCAGAGCCGCGTGCTGTTCGCGGAACTCGTGCGGCTCAACCACGAACGCGACGAACTCAATACCGAATTCGGCCGGCTGGAACTGGAGCAGGCGACCTGGGCCGAGCCGAACCGCATCGAGCAGGTCGCACGCGGCCAGCTCGGCATGATCAGTCCCGGTCCGAACGACACGGTGGTGGTGAAACGATGACGATGCGGCCGCCGGCACGAGCGCTGCAACCGGCCGTCGCCGCGCCGGTACGGGCCAGGCCGCGCGCGCGGCCGGCGAACACGCGGGCGCGCCTGTACGTCGTGCTGATGGTGCTGGCGCTCGCCGCCACCGTGCTCTTGGTGCGCGCGATCGATCTGCAAGTGGTGCGCAAGGATTTCTACCAGGAGCAGGGCGACGCACGCTTCCTGCGCGAAATGCCGATCCCGGTATCGCGCGGCACGATCTTCGATCGCAACGGCGAGCCGCTGGCGGTGTCCACCCCGGTGGAGTCGATTTTCGCCAATCCGGGGCAAGTGCTCGCGCAGGACGAGCGCCTGGCGGAACTCGCCGCGGCGCTCGGCATCGAGACCGCGGTGTTGCGCCAGAAGCTCGAGCAGCACCGCGACAAGGAGTTCGTCTACCTCAAGCGCCAGCTCAATCCCGACGACGCCGCGGCGATCCTCAAGCTCGGCATCGCCGGCGTCGCGAGCCAGCGCGAATACCGCCGCTACTATCCGGGCGGCGAAGTGCTGGCGCACGTGCTCGGCGTCACCAACATCGACGATCACGGCCAGGAGGGTCTGGAACTGTCGTTCGACGACTGGCTGGCCGGCAAGCCGGGCGCCGAGGCGGTGATCCGCGACAACAAGGGGCGCACGGTCGAGGACGTGGAACTGCTGCGCGAGCCCAAACCCGGACGCGACCTGACGCTGTCGATCGACCGCCGCATCCAGTACCTCGCCTATCGCGAATTGAAGAGCGCGATCCTCGAACGCCACGCGGCGTCGGGTTCGGTCGTGATTCTCGATGTCGCCAGCGGCGAGATCCTGGCGATGGTGAACCAGCCGTCGTTCAATCCGAACGCGCACGGCGGCGCGGAGGCGTCCGCGCGCCGCAATCGCGCGATGACCGACGTGGTCGAGCCCGGTTCGACGATGAAGCCGTTCACCGTCGCCGCGGCGCTGGAAAGCGGCAAGTGGACACCGAATTCCAAGGTGGAGACGTCGCCCGGCTACTACCAGATCGGCACCTTCACCATCCACGACGTGCGCAATCACGGCCTGCTCACGCTCACCGGCGTGCTCACCAAGTCGAGCAACATCGGCGCGGCGAAGATCGCCGAGACGCTGTCGCGCGAAAGCCTGTACGACCTGTTCCACCGCTTCGGTTTCGGCGAATCCACCGGCAGCGGCTTTCCCGGCGAATCGCCCGGCTTGCTGCCGGTGGTCGCGGCCTGGGGCCCGGTGGAAAAGGCGACGATCGCCTACGGCTACGGCTTGAACGTGACCGCGTTGCAGATCGCCCAGGCCTACGCGGCGCTGGCCAATCACGGCCGGCTGCGCGCGCCGACGTTCGTCAAGGAGGCGCGCAATCCGGACAACGCCATCGTCGATCCGCAAATCGCCGACACCGTGGTCAAGATGCTCGAGACCGTGGTCATGCCGGGCGGCACGGCGTATCCGCAGGCGGTGGTGACGAACTACCAGGTCGCCGGCAAGACCGGCACGGCGCGCATGGCGCACGCCGGCAGCTACCAGAACCGCTACATCTCGCTGTTCGCCGGCATCGTGCCGGCGAGCGCACCGCGCCTGGTGGGCGTGGTGGTGATCAACGATCCGGGCGGCGGCATGGGCGGTCCGTACTACGGTGCGCTGGTGGCCGCGCCGGTGTTCAGCCGGGTGATGGACGGTGCCCTGCGTCTGCTCGACGTGCCGCCGGACAACGTGCAGCACTGGTTCGCCGGCGGTCCGGCGGCGCCGGCGTCGTTGCCGCGGCCCGCCGCTGCGGTCGACGACGACGCTGCGGAGGAGGTGCCGTGAGGGCCAAGTCCCTGCGCGATCTGCTCGCCGGCATCGCCACCGTCGCCGACGGCGACATCGTCGTGCGCGGTCTTGCGCTCGACTCGCGCCGGGTGCGCGCGGGCGACGCCTTCATCGCCCTGCAAGGCGCGACGCGGCACGGCATCGAGTTCGCGCCGCAAGCGCTGGCGCAAGGCGCCGCGGTGGTGCTGGCCGAGCGCACCGAGCGCATCGCCGCGGACCCGGGCCACGCGATCTGGATCGACGACCTGCGCGCGCAGGTCGGCGAGATCGCGGCGCGCTTCTTCGACCGGCCATCCGCGGCGCTGCGGGTGATCGGCGTGACTGGCACCAACGGCAAGACCTCGATCGTGCAACTGCTCGCCGCCGCGCTGGAGCATCTCGGCGCGCGTGCGGCCACCATCGGCACGCTCGGCGCGGGGCTCGCCGGCGCGCTCGCGCCGGGCGAGCGCACCACGCCGGACGCGATCGCGGTGCACGGTCTGCTGGCCGAATTCCGCGATGCCGGCGCCACCCACGTCGCCATGGAGGTGTCGTCGCACGCGCTCGACCAGGGCCGGGTCAACGCGGTCGACTTCGCCGTCGCGGTGTTCACCAATCTCACCCGCGACCATCTCGATTACCACGGCACGATGGCGGCCTACGGCGCGGCCAAGGCGAAACTGTTTGCCTGGCCCGGCCTCGCGGCGGCGGTGATCAACGCCGACGACGCCTTCGGCCGCGAGCTCGCGCGCACGTTGCCGCGCGGGGTGCAACGGCTGCGCTACGCGATCGCCGACGGCGATGCCGAGCTCCGCGCGAGCGAGGTGCGCACCGGTGACGCCGGTCTCGCGTTCCGGCTGCACACGCCCTGGGGCGAAGGCGCGGTCGCCTCGGCGCTGCTCGGGCAGTTCAACGTCTACAACCTGCTGGCGGTGGCGGGCGCACTCGGCGCGCTTGGGTATACGTTTGCACAAATTCGCGATGCGCTGGCGCGGCTGCGGCCGGTCGCAGGACGCATGCAGCGGCTCGGCGGCGCGGACGCGCCGCTGGTGGTGATCGACTACGCGCACACGCCCGACGCGCTGGAACAGGCGCTCACCAGTCTGCGCGCGCACTGCCGCGGCCGCCTGACCTGCGTGTTCGGCTGCGGCGGCGAGCGCGATCGCGGCAAGCGGCCGCTGATGGGCGCGATCGCCGAGCGCCTGGCCGATCGCGTGATCGTCACCGACGACAATCCGCGCGGCGAGGACGGCGACGCCATCGTCGCCGAGATCCTCGCCGGTCTCGCCCGGCGCGAGCGCGCGCTGGTCGAGCGCGACCGCGCCGCGGCGATCGCCGCCGCGGTCGGCGCCGCGCGCGCGGGCGACGTCGTGCTGATCGCCGGCAAGGGTCACGAGCCGTACCAGGAGATCGCCGGCATCCGGCATCCGTTCGACGACGCCGCGATCGCGCGGCGCGCGCTGGAGGCGCGGCCATGGTGAGACTGCGCCTGAGCGAGGTCGCCGCGTGGACCGGAGGCGCGCTGCACGGCGCCGACGTCGCGATCGACGGCGTGTTCACCGACAGCCGCGCGCCGCAGCCCGGCGCGTTGTTCGTCGCGCTCAAGGGCGAGCGTTTCGACGCGCACGATTTCGTCGCCGCGGCGGGGCAGGCCGGCGCCGCCGCGGCGCTGGTCGCGCGACCGCTGCCGGTCGCGCTGCCGCAGGTGGTGGTGGCCGACACCACGCACGCGCTCGGCCGGCTGGCCGGCGCGGTGCGCGCGCACCGCCGCGCGCGCGTGGTCGGCATCACCGGCTCGAACGGCAAGACCACGGTCAAGACCCTGCTCGCCGCGATACTCGCGCTGTGCGGCAGGACTCACGTCAACGCCGGCAACCTCAACAACGAGATCGGCCTGCCGCTGTCGTTGCTGGCGCTGCCGGAGGATGCCGAGTACGCGGTCCTCGAGATGGGCGCGGGCAAGCCCGGCGACATCGCCTATCTCGCCGCCATCGCCCGGCCCGAAATCGGCCTCGTCAACAACATCGCGCCGGCCCATCTTGAGCGCATGGGTTCGCTGGAAGGGATCGCCGAGACCAAGGGCGCGCTGTACCGCGCGCTGCCGCCGCACGGCGTCGTGGTGATCAACGCCGACGATGCGTTCGCCGGCTATTTCGCCGAGCTTGCCGGGACGCGGCGCGTGCTGCGCTTCGGTCTGGCGCAACCGGCCGACGTGCGCGGCGAGATCCTCGCGCTCGGCGCGCATTCGCGCTTCGCGCTGATCACGCCGGCCGGCCGCACCGAGTTGACGCTGCCGCTCGCCGGCCGCCACAACGTGATGAATGCGCTCGCCGCGGCGGCGCTGGCGAGCGCGCTCGAGGTGCCGCTGGAACGCATCGGCCAGGGTCTCGCCGCCGCCGCGCCGGTGCACGGGCGCCTCGAACGCCATGCCATGCCGGGCGGTTGGACCCTGATCGACGACAGCTACAACGCCAATCCGGGATCCACCGCGGCGGCGATCGCCGCGCTCGCGGCCGAACCCGGCGAGGCGTGGCTGGTGCTCGGCGACATGCGCGAGCTCGGAGCGCGCGCGCAGGCGCTGCACGAGGAGATCGGTACGCTGGCCCGCGCCCAGGGCATCGCGCGCCTGTACACCGTCGGCGAACTCGCCGCGGCGGCGGCGCGGGCGTTCGGTGCCGGTGCGCGGCATTTTCCGGATCAGGCGAGTCTCGCCGCCACGCTCGCGCAGGACGTGCGCGACGGCGTGCGCGTGCTGGTCAAGGGCTCGCGCGGCTCGGCGATGGAGCGCGTGGTGCGGGCGCTGATCGACGGCTCCGACGGCGGCACGGGAGGCACGCGCCATGTTGCTTGAATTGGCCGAGCTGCTGCGCGGACAGGTGAGCGCGCTGCATCTGTTCCAGTACGTCACCTTCCGCACGATCATGAGCGCGCTGACCGCGCTGGTGGTCGCGCTCCTGCTCGGCCCGGACCTGATCCGCCGCCTCGCCGCGGTCAAGGCCGGCCAGGTGATCCGCAGCGACGGTCCGCAATCGCACCTGTCCAAGGCCGGCACGCCGACGATGGGCGGCGCGCTGATCCTGCTCGCGCTGGCGGTGGCCACGCTGCTGTGGTCGGACCTGCGCAACCGCTACGTCTGGATCACGCTCGGCGTGACGCTCGCCTTCGGCGCGATCGGTTTCTACGACGACTACCAGAAGCTCGTGCTCAAGCACAGCCGCGGCCTGCCGGCGCGCTGGAAGTATTTCTGGCAGTCGGTGTGCGGCCTCGCCGCCGCGCTCGGCCTGTACTGGGTGTTGCGCGAGGACTCGCCGACGGCGATCGCGCTGTACGTGCCGCTGTTCAAGCAGGTGGCGATCCCGCTCGGCGTCGCCTTCGTCCTGCTCGGCTATTTCATGATCGTCGGCTTCTCCAACGCGGTGAACCTGACCGACGGTCTCGACGGTCTGGCGATCATGCCGACGGTGCTGGTCGCCGCCGCGCTCGGCGTGTTCGCCTACGCCGCCGGCCACAGCGTGTTCTCGACCTATTTGCAGATTCCGGCGGTGCCGGGCGCCGCCGAGTTGTGCATCTTCTGCGGTGCGCTCGCCGGCGCCGGTCTCGGCTTCCTCTGGTTCAACGCCTACCCGGCGATGGTGTTCATGGGCGACGTCGGCGCGCTCGCGGTCGGCGCCGCGCTCGGCACGGTCGCGGTGATCGTGCGTCAGGAGATCGTGCTGCTGATCATGGGCGGCGTGTTCGTGATGGAGACCGCCTCGGTGATCCTGCAGGTGGCGAGCTACAAGCTCACCGGCAAGCGCGTGTTCCGCATGGCGCCGATCCATCACCACTTCGAACTCAAGGGCTGGCCGGAGCCGCGCGTGATCGTGCGCTTCTGGATCATCAGCGTGGTGCTGGTGCTGATCGGCCTGGCGACACTCAAAGTACGCTGAAAGATGCTTGAAGTCTTGACCAACGCAGGTTTCACCGCTTTCAGCCCCCTTGAGTCAAGAGGGCGGCGAAACCCGTGCTCCGCGCGGGTTTCGTCGGGGGTTGTGGGTGTGCAGCGCCAGAGCCGAAGCCATTGCGATCGGGCGCTTGTTGCTGAGGTCAGTTGGTGATGTTCGGATTCGGCCGGCAAGCGATGCGCCGCGACGGCTCCCGGGGCCGCTACGACCTCGGTCTGATCCTCGCCGCCGCCGCGCTGGCGAGCCTCGGCGTCGTCATGGTGGCCTCGAGCTCGATCGCGATCGCCGACGGCCAGCACGTCGGACCGTTCCACTATCTGGTTCGTCATCTGGTGTTCCTCGCGCTCGGCGTCGGATTGTGCGGCGTGATGATGTGCGTCGAGCTCGCCTGGTTCGAGCGCCACGCCTTCACCCTGCTGCTCGTGGCCGTGATCCTGTTGCTGCTGGTGTTCGTGCCGGGGTTGGGGCTGAAGCTCAACGGCGCGCGCCGCTGGATCCGTCTCGGCGTGGCCGGCTTCCAGTCGGTCGAGGCGGTGAAACTCCTGTTCATCGTCTACATTGCGAGTTACCTCGAACGCCATCGCGACGGCGTGCAGGGCCGCCTGTTCGGCGTGGCCAAACCGATCGGCGTGGCGGTCGTGCTGGTCGCGCTGCTGCTGGCGCAGCCGGATTTCGGCAGCGCCGCATTGCTGATCGCGATCGCCATCGGCATGGTCTGGCTCGGCGGCGCGCGCATGCGCAATCTGCTGTACCTCGGCGTGCCGGCGGTGCCGGTGCTGGCCTGGGCCGCGCTCACCCAGGACTACCGCGTCAAGCGCCTGACCTCGTTCCTCAATCCGTGGGAACACCCCTTCGACGACGGTTTCCAGCTCACCCAGGCGCTGATCGCGATCGGCCGCGGCGAGTGGTTCGGCGTCGGTCTGGGCGGCAGCGTGCAGAAACTGTTCTATCTGCCCGAGGCGCACACCGACTTCATCCTGGCGGTGATCGCCGAGGAGCTCGGCTTCCTCGGTATACTTTTGGTACTCGCACTGTTCGCCGCCCTGGTCGGGCGCGCGTTCCTGCTCGGCCTCGCCGCGGTGGAACGCGGCCAGCGCTTCGCCGGCTACTGCGCGTTCGGCGTCGGCCTGTGGCTCGGCTTGCAGACCCTGGTTTCGGTCGGCGTCAATCTCGGCGTGCTGCCGACCAAGGGCCTGACCCTGCCGCTCATCAGTTCCGGTGGCTCCAGCGTACTCATGACCTGCGCGGCGATCGGCCTGCTGCTGCGGGTGAGCTACGAGATCTCGCGGCCGTTGCCGGTCCCGCAGGACGTGATCCTGCCCGCCACCCTGCTGCGCGGGGCGAACGCATGAACGCGACCGTCGCGCCCGTGCTGATCATGGCCGGCGGCACCGGCGGCCACATCTTCCCCGGCATCGCCGTGGCCGAGGAACTCGGCGCGCGCGCGGTGCCGGTGGTCTGGCTCGGCAGCGAGCGGGGTCTGGAGACGCGCCTGGTGCCGCGGGCCGGGCTGCCGCTGCACACGCTCGCCATTGCGGGGGTGCGCGGCAAGGGCGCGTTGGCCGCGCTCACCGCGCCGTTCCAGCTCGCCCGTGCGGTGGTCGCCGCCTGGCGTCTGCTGCGGCGATTGCGGCCGCGCAGCGCGCTCGCGCTCGGTGGCTTCGCCTGCGGCCCCGGCGGGCTGGCCGCGTGGCTGCGCGGCGTGCCGCTCGTGGTGCACGAGCAGAACTCCGTGCCCGGCCTCACCAATCGCGTGCTCGCGCGTCTGGCGCGGCGCCGGCTGTGCGGTTTCCCGAATGCGCTGCCCGGCGCGGAATGGGTCGGCAATCCGGTGCGGCGTGACATCGCCGCGCTGCCGCCGCCGGATCGGCGCGCATCCGCGGACCGACTGCGCCTGCTGGTGCTCGGCGGCAGCCAGGGCGCCATCGGCTTGAATCTCGCCCTGCCGGCGGCGCTGGCGACGCTGCCGGCGACGGCGCGCCCGCAGGTGCGGCATCAGTGCGGCGCGCAACACCTCGAGGCGACCCGCCGCCGGTATCGGGAAGCCGGCGTCGAGGCCGAAGTCGAGCCGTTCATCGACGACATGGCCGCGGCCTATGCCTGGGCAGACCTCGCGATCTGCCGGGCCGGCGCGTTGACGCTCGCCGAACTCTGCGCCGTCGGCCTGCCGGCGATCCTGGTGCCGTTCCCGGCCGCGGTCGACGATCACCAGACCCGCAACGCCGCCGTGCTGGTCGCCGCCGGCGCGGCGCGCCTGGTCGCCGAAGGCGAGCACTTCGACCAGCGCCTGCGGACGGTGCTCGGCGAGCTGCTGGGCGACGGCGTCGCCGCATGCCGCGCCCGGCTGGCGACGATGGCGCGCGCCGCGCGCGCGCTGGCCCGGCCGGAGGCCGCCGCGCGCATCGCCGCGATCTGCCTGGAGGCCGCCGCATGATCACGCGCCGCAGCGTCGCGAGTGCCGATGCCGCCCCGGACTGGATCGCCGCGGACTTCCGCCGCGTGCACTTCGTCGGCATCGGCGGCGCCGGCATGAGCGGCATCGCCGAGGTGCTGCACAACCTCGGCTATCGCGTGTCCGGCTCGGACCGGGCGGATTCGCCGGTCGTCCGCCGGCTCGCCGGCCTCGGTATACAAATCCACAAGGGCCACGATCCCGCGCACGTCGCCGACGCCGACGTGATCGTGGTCTCGAGCGCGATCGCGCCGGACAATCCCGAACTCACCGCCGCGCGCGCGCGCCGCGTGCCGGTGGTGCCGCGCGCGGAAATGCTCGGCGAACTGATGCGTTTCCGCCGCGGCATCGCGGTGGCCGGCACCCACGGCAAGACCACCACCACCAGCCTCGTCGCCAGCGTGCTGGCCGAGGCCGGCCTCGATCCGACCTTCGTCATCGGCGGCCAGTTGCTCGCCGCCGGCACCCACGCGCGGCTCGGCAGCGGCGAGTACCTGGTCGCCGAGGCCGACGAATCCGACGGTTCGTTCCTGCTGCTCAATCCGCTCATCGCCATCGTCACCAACATCGACGCCGATCATCTGGAGAACTACGGCGGCGACTACGCGCGGGTGAAGAAGGCGTTCGCCGATTTCCTGCACCGGCTGCCGTTCTACGGCGTCGCCGTGCTGTGCGCCGACGACGCCGAGGTGGCCGAGCTCGCGCGCCACACCACCCGTCGGGTCGTCACCTACGGCGTGCACGCGGCCGCCGACGTGCGTGGCAGCGGGCTGCGCCAGGACGGCGCGCGCATGCATTTCACCCTGCACCTGCCGGAAGCGGCCGGCGTGCCGGTCGCGTTGAATCTGCCCGGACTGCACAACGTGCAGAATGCGCTGGCCGCGGCGGCGGTGGGCTGGCGCCTCGGCATCGACGCTGCCGTGATTGCGCGCGCGCTGGCGTCGTTCCAGGGCGTGGGCCGGCGCTTCCAGATCCGCGGCGAGATCGCGCTCGATGCCGGTGCGGCGCTCCTGGTCGACGACTACGGCCACCATCCGCGCGAGCTGGCCGCGGTGTTCGCGGCGGCGCGCAGCGGCTGGCCGCAGCGGCGGCTGGTGGTGGCGTTCCAGCCGCACCGCTACACCCGCACCCGCGACCTGCTCGACGATTTCGCCAACGTGCTGGCGGATGTCGACGTGCTGGTGCTGACCGAGGTCTACCCGGCCGGCGAGGCGCCGATCGCCGGCGCCGACGGGCGGGCGCTGGCGCGCGCGGTGCGCAGCCGCGGCAAGGTCGATCCGGTGTTCATCGACCATCCGCGCGAACTCAGGGACACCTTGCCGGCGCTGTTGCGCGACGGCGATCTGCTGCTGGTCATGGGCGCCGGCGACATCGGCGCGGTGGCGACCGAGCTGGCGCAGCGCGGCGAATTGAAGTCGGGAGCCGACGCATGAACGTGAGTCCCGAGTCCCGGATGGCGAGCGTAGCCGGTCGGCGCATCACCGATCCGCGCGCGTTCGGCCGCGTCGCCGTGGTGATGGGCGGCCATTCCGCCGAACGCGAGGTGTCGCTCGACTCCGGCCGCAACGTGCTCGCGGCGCTCAAGCGGCGCGGCGTCGACGCGCACGGCATCGACGGCATTCCGGCGCTGCTCGACGCCCTGCGCGCCGGCCACTTCGCGCGCGTGTTCAACATCCTGCACGGCCGCGGCGGCGAGGATGGCGTGCTGCAGGGCGCGTTGCAGTCGCTCGGCGTGCCGTTCACCGGCTCGGGGGTGCTCGGTTCGGCCCTGTCGATGGACAAGGTGCGCACCAAGCAGGTGTGGCAGGCGCTCGGTCTGCCGACGCCGCGCTACGCGCGGCACCGCGTCGGTTCGGATCTCGGCGGCGCGATCGCCGCGCTCGGCCTGCCGGTGGTGGTCAAGCCCGCGCACGAGGGGTCCAGCGTCGGCATCAGCCGCGTGCGCAGCAGTGCGGATCTGCCGGCGGCGGTGGAGCTCGCGGCGCGCTACGACGGCGAGCTGTTGATCGAGGAGCTGATCGAGGGCGAGGAATATACCGTCGGCATCCTGCGCGGCGAGGCGTTGCCCTCGATCCGCATCGTGCCGGCCGGCGAGTTCTACGACTACCACGCGAAATACGTCGCCGAAGACACCCAGTACCTCTGCCCCGGACTCGATGCGGCGGGCGAGGAACGCATTCGCGCGCTCGCGCTGGCGGCGTTCCGGGCGGCAGGCTGCAGTGGTTGGGGGCGCGTCGATCTGATGCGCGACCGCCGCGGTGAGTGCTTCCTGCTCGAAGTCAACACGACCCCGGGCATGACCAGCCATTCGCTGGTGCCGAAGGCCGCCGCCGCGGTCGGCATCGACTTCGACGAGCTGTGCTGGCGGATTCTCGAGACGAGTTTCGAGCGCGAGCCGGGGATCGGCAACGGCACATCGGCCGGGCCGGCGGCGAGCGGCTCCGCCGGCGCGGCCGCCCCCCGGCTCGCCGGTTCGCCGCCGAGGATGCGTCGATGAGCCACCGTCTCATGCTGCAATTGCTGGCCTGGGCCGTCGCCCTGACGCTGGTCGCCTTGCCGGTGGTGGGCATGCTCAACGGCTGGTTCGCCGTCGAGCGCTGGCCGGTGCGCTATCTCAAGGTCGAAGCCGAATACAACCACGTCAGCGCCGAACAGATCCGCGCCGCGGTGGAATCGCGTCTCGGCGCCGGCTTCTTCGCCGTCCGGCTCGACGAGGTGCGCGCGGCGGTGGCCGCGCTGCCGTGGGTGGAAAGCGCCGAAGTGCGCAAGCAGTGGCCGGACACCCTGCTGGTGTACGTGCGCGAGCGCCAGCCGTTCGCGCGCTGGGGCGAGGATCGCCTGATCGACCGCAACGGCAATCTGTTCCGCGTGCCGGGCGGCGAGGCCTTGCAGGGATTGCCCGAGCTCGCCGGGCCGGACGACGCGCTGGCGCGGGTGGTGGATTTCTATACGGCGACGCTGCCGCGCTTTTCCGGCAGCGGCCTGGTGTTGACCGGCGTCAGTCTGAGCGAGCGCGGCAGTTGGACGCTCACGCTCGAAGGCGGCGCGCGCATCCTGCTCGGCCGCGACGACGTCGAGCGTCGCCTGGCGCGCTTCCTCGCGGTGTATCCGCAACTGGCGGCGAGCCACGGCGGCGCCTTCCAGCACGCGGACCTGCGCTACAGCAACGGTTTCGCCGTGTCGTGGAGCGCGCCGGCGCCGAGCGCCCCCGTCCCTGACCAACCCGCGGCCGGCACGACGGCCGCCGAGACGCACACATGACCAAGGGCAAGAACGACAAATCGCTGATCGTGGGTCTCGACGTCGGCACCTCGAAGGTGGTCGCCATCGTCGGCGAGTACGCGCCGGGCGAGCCGGTCGAGGTGATCGGCATCGGCTCGCACGCCTCGCACGGCTTGAAGCGCGGCGTGGTGGTCGATATCGAATCGACGGTGCAGTCGATCCAGCGCGCGGTGGAGGAGGCCGAGCTCATGGCCGGCTGCGAGATCCGCTCGGTCTACGCCGGCATCTCCGGCAGCCACATCCACGGCCGCAATTCGCACGGCACCGCGCCGATCCGCGACCGCGAGGTCACTGCCGCCGATGTCGAACACGTGCTCGACGCCGCCTGTGCGGTGGCGATCCCGGCCGACCAGCGTGTGCTCTACAAGGAGCCGCAGGAGTACATCATCGACGGCCAGGAGGACATCCGCCACCCGGTCGGCATGAGCGGCGTGCGCCTGGAGGCGAACGTGCACATCGTCACCGGCGCGGTGAGCGCGGCGCAGAACATCACCAAGTGCGTCAACCGCTGCGGTTTGCAGGTGGACGATCTGATCCCCGCCGCGATCGCCTCGAGCAAGGCGATCCTGGTGCAGGACGAACGCGAACTCGGCGTGTGCCTGGTCGACATCGGCGCGGGCACCACCGACATCGCAATCTTCACCATGGGCGCGATCCGGCACACCGCCTCGCTGCCGATCGGCGGCGACCAGGTCACCAACGACATCGCCCAGGGGTTCCGCACGCCGACCGCGCACGCCGAGGAAATCAAGGTCAAGTACGCCTGCGCGCTGGCGCAACTGGCGCACGCCGAGGAAACCATCCAGGTGCCGAGCGTGGGCGACCGCCCGCCGCGACGCTTGGCCCGACAGACCCTCGCCGAATGGGTGCAGCCGCGCTACGAGGAGCTGTTCGGCATGGTCCAGGCCGAACTGCGCCGTTCCGGCTACGAGAGCCTGGTCGCGGCCGGCATCGTGCTGACCGGCGGCGCGGCCAAGATGGAAGGCGTGGTGGAACTGGCCGAGGAGGTGTTCCACCTGCCGGTGCGCGTCGGCGCGCCGCAGCACGTGACCGGCCTCGCCGACGTGGTGAGCAATCCGATCCACGCCACGGGCGTCGGACTGCTGCTCTACGGCAGTCGCCAGGACAACGCCCGCAGCCCGATCGCCGCGCCGGGCATCGGCGGCGTCGGCAGCGCCTGGGAGCGCGTGCTGCACTGGTTCAAGGGGGAGTTTTGAAGCGTCCGCCAGGGAGGCGCGGACAGGGTCCGAAACGGACCCGGGCCCGAAACGGGTCGGGCGGCGGACATACGCCGGTTCGCCGCGGTCGGTCGTCGCCGGATGCGCGACCGATCGGTCGATAACGATGAGCGGAACCATCCAGCGGAGGTTGGCAAACATGTTTGAACTGGTCGAAAAACTCGCACCCAATGCCGTCATCAAGGTCATTGGCGTCGGCGGCGGCGGCGGCAACGCCGTCAATCACATGGTGCATTCGCAGGTGGAAGGTGTGGACTTCGTCTGCGCCAACACCGACGCGCAGGCACTGAAGAACACCGGCGCCAAGCTGACCCTGCAGCTCGGCAGCAACGTCACCAAGGGTCTCGGCGCGGGCGCCAATCCGGAAGTCGGCCGCCAGGCTGCGCTGGAAGATCGCGAACAGATCGTCGAGATCCTGCGCGGCGCCGACATGATCTTCATCACCGCCGGCATGGGCGGCGGCACCGGCACCGGTGCCGCGCCGGTGGTGGCGCAACTCGCCAAGGAAATGGGGATTCTGACGGTGGCGATCGTCACCAAGCCGTTCCCGTTCGAGGGGCGCCGGCGCATGCAGGTGGCGCTCAAGGGCATCGAGGACCTGTCGCAGCACGTCGATTCGCTGATCACCGTGCCGAACGAGAAGCTCCTGACCGTGCTCGGTCGCGAAATCACGCTGCTCAGCGCGTTCAAGGCGGCCAACGACGTCCTGCTCGGCGCGGTGCAGGGCATCGCCGATCTGATCACCCGGCCGGGTCTGATCAACGTCGATTTCGCCGACGTGCGCACGGTCATGTCCGAGATGGGCATGGCGATGATGGGTACCGGCAGCGCGCGCGGCGACGACCGCGCCGTGGCCGCGGCCGAGGCGGCGATCAACAATCCGTTGCTCGAGGACGTCAATCTGTCCGGCGCCTGCGGCATTCTGGTCAACGTCACCGCCGGTCCCAACCTGACCATGCGCGAGTTCGACGAGATCGGCCAGGTCGTGCACCAGTTCGCCTCCGAGGACGCCACCGTGGTGGTCGGCACCGCGCTCGATCCGGAGCTGCAGGACGATGTGCGCGTGACCGTGGTCGCCACCGGCTTGAACCGGGCCAGCGCGCGCCACGCCCTGCGCCGCGAGGAGCCGGTCCCGGCGCAGCGGCCGCGGGTCGTCGCCCGCACCGGCACGGACGATGCGTCGGCGGACTACCTGACTCCGGTGCGCAACGCCGTGCGCGGCGGGGCCGAGGCCAAGACCAAGGCACCGGCGGCACAGCCGCAGATCGACTACATCGACATCCCGGCCTTCCTGCGTCGCCAAGCCGATTAGGGCGGGAACTGCTGGATGGACGCTCGCGCGGAGGCGTAACCGCGCGCAGGCACGCCGGCGGTGGTCCGCGCGACCACCGCCGTTCTTTTTGTCTTGGGGAAGCTCTGATCAAGTCCCCCGGCTCCGGTCTTCGGCTCTGGCGCCGCACCTCCACAACCCCCATCAAACCCTTGCTGCGCAAGGCTTTGATCGTCCCCTTGACTCAAGGGGGCCGAAAGAGCCGAAGCTGCATCCTTCACTTGTTCAGAGGTTCCTCAAGCCGAAGGCAGAAGTGGGCCGCTACGGGTTGCCTTGAGTGACCTGACCGGCGCCAGGTGTTGCGCCCAAACCACAAATGTGGGGAAATTACACCGTTTAACTTCTCTCGCCGTTCATGCTGTGTTAGGATTCGGCGCGTTTTTACGCTCCTGCCCTTGGGGGGAACCCATAAGTGATCAGACAACGTACCCTCAAAAACGTCATCCGTGCCACGGGAGTGGGTCTGCATACTGGCGAGAAGGTGTACATGACGCTGCGTCCCGCGGCGGTGGATACCGGCATCGTGTTCCGTCGCGTCGATCTGCCGACGCCGGTGGAAATCCGCTCCGCCTGCGAGAACGTCGGCGACACTCGCCTGTCCACGACCTTGGTCAAGGGGAACGTCCGCATCGCCACCATCGAACATCTGCTGTCGGCGATGGCGGGTCTCGGCATCGACAATGCCTATGTGGATCTCTCGGCGGCGGAAGTGCCGATCATGGATGGCAGCGCCGGCCCGTTCGTCTTCCTGCTGCAATCGGCCGGCATCGAGGAACAGAACGCCGCCAAGCGCTTCGTCCGCATCAAGAAGCCGGTGATCGTGCGCGACGGCGACAAATGGGCCCGATTCGAGCCGTTCGACGGCTTCAAGGTCGGTTTCTCGATCGATTTCGATCATCCGATCTTCACCCGGCGCACCTCGAGCGCGGAGATCGACTTTTCCACCACCTCGTTCGTCAAGGAGGTCTCGCGCGCCCGCACGTTCGGGTTCATGCGCGACATCGAGATGCTGCGCGAGAAGAATCTCGCCCTCGGCGGCTCGATGGACAACGCCATCGTGCTCGACGACTACCGGGTGTTGAACGAGGACGGCTTGCGCTACGAGGACGAATTCGTCAAGCACAAGATCCTCGACGCGATCGGCGATTTGTATCTGCTCGGCCACAGCCTGATCGGGGCGTTCTATGGCTACAAGTCCGGCCACGAATTGAACAACAAGCTGTTGCGCGCCCTGATCGCCGATCGGCAGGCGTGGGAAGAGGTCAGCTTCGACGACCCGGCCAAGGCGCCGATCTCCTACGCGCATCCGGCACAGGCAGTCTAGCGAACCGCGGTTTTCGACGGCCATCACGGAAACGATGGCCGGGCGGCGCATCATTTGCGCCGGGGGGAGGAAGAAGAATCTTCGGCAAGGGATGCCAGTTTGAGGTATGCGGCCCGGAGTTCCGGGTCCGCGACGGATCGAGCCGCCGTCTTGAGATGTTCCGCGGCGGCTCGGGAAAGCGGCTTACGCTTGGCCTGCTCCGGGGGAACGGGAGGCAGCGGTGCCACTTTCACGGCGAATTTCTCGATCGGAAGGCCGGAGATCTTCCGGGCTTCGGCGAGCAGGGCGGCTTGGTGAAAGCGCAGACTGCTGGCCCAGACCGAGGAACTCGCCAGAAAGACGAGTCGGCCGGAACCGATATCCGCCAGACGGCATTGGTGGCGTAACGGTTCCGGCAACGGCTGGCGCAGTTTTCGATCCAACGCATCCAGGGCGCGCGCCCGCGCGGCGAGCGCGGCCACCGGGAGGCACTCCCCCACGGTTTTGGGGAGCGCGCGCTTGGCGGAGCGTGGGGACGGAGGCTGCATGGCGCTAATCCGTGAACCAGAACCGTACGACATGAACATCATAATCGTCGCCAAACCGCACGCCAGACCCACCGCCCTCAATCTCCTGTGTTGGCGCATGCGCGCGAAGCTTGCCGGTCTGGCCGCGATCTGCGTGTTGTGCTTCGGCGGCGCGGGTTTCGTCGCCGCGCTGCTCATCGCCAACCCGCGCGACCGCGCCTTGCATGAGGTGCAGGCCCTGCGCGCCGAGCTCAGCGTGCAACGCGAGAATCTCGCTCAACTGGAAGCCTCCTCGCAGCGTCACCTCGACGCCCTGGCGGTGCAGTTGGGCGAGCTGCAGGCGCAGACCCTGCGGCTCAACGCGCTCGGCCAGCGCCTGGCCCGGGCCGGCAAGCTCGACGACGGCGAATTCGACTTCACGGAGGCGCCGGCGATGGGCGGACCCGAAGACCCGCAGGCGGCCTCGCACACGCTCAATTTCGATCTCGCCGGGCAGATCGCGAATCTGCGCAACCAGCTCGACAGCGAGGAGACGCAACTGACCGTGCTCGAAGACCTGCTGCTCGATCGCCGGGTGGACAGCGCCCTGTTGCCGACCGGATATCCGGTCACGACCGGCTACATCGGCTCCGGCTACGGCGAGCGTAGCGATCCGATCAACGGCCAGGTCGAACACCATCTGGGCCTGGATTTCGACGCACCGCCCGGCACCGACATCAAGGCGGTGGCCGAGGGCGTGGTCACCTGGAGCGGCGAGCGTCCCGGCTATGGCAACGTGGTCGAGATCGACCACGGCAACGGCTACATGACGCGCTACGCGCACAACCAGAAGAACCTGGTGCGCGTGGGCGAGCGCGTCCACGCCGGGCAGGTCATCGCCAAGGTCGGCACGACCGGACGGGTCACCGGCCCGCATTGCCACTTCGAGGTCTGGCTGCATGGCCGCCCGGTCAATCCGCTGACCTACGTCAACGGGGCGGTGAAACGGACTTGAACCGTCGGGGTCGCAGCCCCATTCGCTTATAATGTGCGCCGGCCGCCGCCTCCTGCGGCGGCCTTCCGCTTTGCCGCCGCGATGGCGGCGCCGAACTCCACCTTCTGATTCTTCCAGACTCATGTTCAATCGCATCCTGACGGGCATTTTCGGCAGTCGCAACGAGCGTCTGCTGCGCCAGATGAACAAGACCGTGGCGAAGATCAATGCCCTCGAAGCCGGGGTGCAGGCATTGAGCGACGCCGAACTGCGCGGCAAGACCGACGAATTCCGCAAGCGTCTGGCGGCAGGCGCCACCCTCGATTCGCTGCTGCCCGAGGCGTTCGCGGTGGTGCGCGAGGCGAGCCGCCGCGTGCTCGGCCTGCGCCACTACGACGTGCAGCTCATCGGCGGCATGGTGCTGCACATGGGCAAGATCGCCGAGATGCGCACCGGCGAGGGCAAGACCCTGGTGGCGACGCTGCCGGTGTATCTCAACGCCCTCGAAGGCAAGGGCGTGCATGTGGTCACGGTGAACGACTACCTGGCCAAGCGCGATGCCGCCTGGATGGGCAAGATCTATACCTTCCTCGGCATGAGCGTGGGCGTGGTCTATCCCGGCATGGAGTACGGCGACAAGCGCGGGGCCTACGCCGCCGACATCACCTACGGCACCAACAACGAGTTCGGTTTCGACTATCTGCGCGACAACATGGCGCTGGCCCGGGAGCAGCGCTACCAGCGCGGTCTCCACTTCGCCATCGTCGACGAGGTCGATTCGATCCTGATCGACGAGGCGCGCACGCCGCTGATCATCTCCGGCCCGTCCGACGATTCGCCGCAACTGTACGTGCGCGTCAATCGCATCGTGCCGAAGCTGACGCGCCAGCAGAAGGAGGACGGCCCCGGTGATTACTGGGTCGACGAGAAGCAGAAGCAGGTGCATCTGTCCGAGGAGGGCATGGAGCACGCCGAACAGGTGCTGCGCGCGGAAGGCATCATCGGCGAGGACGAGAGCCTGTACGACCCGAAGCATCTGGCCGTCGTGCATCATCTGAACGCCGCGCTGCGCGCGCACACCCTGTATCGGCGCGACCAGGAATACATCGTCCGCGACGGCGAGGTGATCATTGTCGACGAATTCACCGGCCGCACCCTGCCCGGGCGGCGCTGGTCCGAGGGCCTGCACCAGGCGGTCGAGGCGAAGGAAGGCGTGCCGATCCAGCGCGAGAACCAGACGCTGGCCTCGATCACGTTCCAGAACTACTTCCGCATGTACAAGAAGCTGGCCGGCATGACCGGTACGGCGGATACCGAGGCCTACGAGTTCCAGCAGATCTACGGCCTGGAAGTGGTGGTGATTCCGACCCACAAGCCGATGATCCGCAAGGATCACCAGGACATCGTCTTCCTCAAGCAGAAATTCAAGTTCGAGGCGGTGATCGAGGACATCAAGGATTGCCACCGCCGCCGCCAGCCGGTGCTGGTCGGCACGACCTCGATCGAGACCTCCGAATTCCTGTCGAACCTGCTGCGCAAGGAGGGCATTCCGCACGAGGTGCTGAACGCCAAGCAGCACGAGCGCGAGGCGCACATCGTCGCCCAGGCCGGGCGGCCCGGCGCGGTGACGATCGCGACCAACATGGCCGGCCGCGGCACCGACATCGTGCTCGGCGGTTCGCTCGACGCCGAGCTCGCCGCGCTGCCGCCGGAGGCCACCGATGCCGATCGCGCACGCGTGCGCGAGGAATGGCAGCGGCGTCACGACGAAGTCGTCGCCGCCGGCGGCCTGCACATCATCGGCACCGAACGGCACGAGTCGCGCCGCATCGACAACCAGTTGCGCGGTCGTTCCGGTCGTCAGGGCGATCCGGGCTCGAGCCGGTTCTATCTCTCGCTCGAGGACAGCCTGATGCGCATCTTCGCGCCGGACTGGGTCTCGCGCTGGATGCAGCTGTTCGGCATGAAGGAGCACGAGGCGCTGGAAGACCGCATGATCACGCGCGTGATCGAGAAGTCGCAGCGCAAGGTCGAGGCGCACAACTTCGACATCCGCAAGCACCTGCTCGATTTCGACGACGTCGCCAACGACCAGCGCAAGGTGATCTACGAGCAGCGCAACGAGCTGCTCGATTCCGACGACGTTTCCGAGAACATCGTCAACATCCGCTACGACGTGTTCAACGACCTCGTGCGCCGCTTCGTGCCGCCGGACAGCGTCGACGAACAATGGGACATCGCCGGTCTCGATCGCGCCCTGGAGAACGAATACGGATTCCAGTTCGACCTCAAGCGCTGGGTCGAGCAGCAGCACGATCTCGATGCGGACGGCGTGCGCGACCACGTCATCGAGGAAGTCGATCGCTTCTTCCGCGAGAAGGAAACGCTGTACGGTTCCGAGATCATGCGCGCGGCGGAGAAGTTCTTCCTGTTGCAGGTGCTCGACCAGCACTGGAAGGAACATCTGGCGGCGATGGACTATCTGCGCCAGGGCATCTATCTGCGCGGCTATGCGCAGAAGCAGCCGAAGCAGGAATTCAAGCGCGAGGCGTTCGAGCTGTTCCAGGCGATGCTCGAGCGGGTGAAGGCGGAAGTCGTGCAGCGGCTGGCGCGCATCCGCATCCAGACCGAGGCCGAAGTGCAGGCGATGGAGGAGCGGCAGCGACGCGAGGCCGAACGCCGCGCGCTGCAATTCCAGCATGCCGAGACGGTCGGCCTCGCTGCCGCCGCGGCCGCGCCGGGGGCGGACGCCGAAGTGGGCACGCTGGCGGCGGCCGCTCCGGCCATGCCGATGTTGCGCGATCAACCCAAGGTCGGCCGCAACGAGCCGTGCCCGTGCGGCTCCGGCAAGAAGTACAAGCAGTGCCACGGCAAGTTGGCCTGAGCGCCGACGGCCCATGCCCGCGGCCGCGGTACACGTCGTCGCCGGCGTGATCGCCGACGCGGCCGGGCGCATCCTGCTGACCCAGCGCCCGGCCGGCAGCCATCTCGCCGGGTTGTGGGAATTCCCCGGCGGCAAGTGCGAGCCCGGGGAGGCACCGGCGGACGCGCTACGCCGCGAACTCGGCGAGGAACTCGGCATCGTCGCGGGCGCGCTCGAACGCCTGATCGCGATTCCGTGGACGTATCCGGAGAAGTCCATCCAGCTCGAGGTCTTCCGTGTGCGCGACTACGCCGGCCGGGTTCATGGTCGCGAAGGTCAGGCGCTGCGCTGGGTGGCGCTGGCAGAGATGTCGCGGCTGCCGATGCCGCCGGCCGATCGTCCGGTGGTCGCCGCGCTGCGGCTGCCTGAGTGCTACGTCATCACGCCGGAGCCGCATGGCGCGCCCGCGGAATTTCTCGCCGGACTCGCACGCGTGCTGGCCGGCGGCGCATCGCTCATCCAGTTGCGTTGCAAGCGCCTGTCGGAGGCGGCGCTGCGGACCCTGGCCGTGGCGGCGCGGCGCTTGACCCACGCGGCGGGTGCCGGCCTGCTGCTCAACGACCATCTGCCGCTGGTGCGCGAGCTCGAGCTCGATGGTGTGCATCTTTCCTCGGCCGCGCTGCGCGCGCTCGATGCGCGCCCGCTCGATGCCGCGCAATGGGTCGGCGCCTCGTGCCACGATCCGGCGGAGCTTGCGCACGCCGTCGCCATCGGCGTCGATTTCGTCGTGCTCGGTCCGGTTCGTGCCACCGCCAGCCATGCGGGCGCCGAGGCGCTCGGCTGGACGCGGTTTGCGCAGATGTGTGGTGCAACGCCGCTGCCGGTGTACGCGCTCGGCGGCATGACTGCGTCCGACCTGCCGCGGGCGCGTGCGGTCGGCGCGATCGGGGTGGCCGGCATCTCGGCATTCTGGAACGCCGGCTGATCGACGGCGGTCGCGGTAACGCGGTTCAGCTCGCGAGGCGGGCGTAGCGCTCGTGCAGGCGCGCCACGGCGCGATCCAGCGCCGTCAACGGCCCGGTGTTGTCGATGATGTCGTGCGCCAGCGCCAGGCGCTGTGCGCGCGGCGCCTGGGCGGCCAGCAACTGTCGCGCGAGCGCGAGATCGATGCCGTGGCGGCGAGTGAGGCGTTCGAGCTGCACGTCGGCAGGCGCATCGGTGGTCAGCACGCGATCCACCCAGGCATAGTCGTTCCAGCATTCGACCAGCAGCGGTATTGCCAGCAGACAATACGGCGCCGCGCAGGACTGCACCCGCGCCAGCAGCGCGACGCGGATTCGCGGGTGCAGGATGGCTTCGAGCCGCCGCCGGGCGGCGGTGTCGGCAAATACCCGGGCGCGCAGCCGGGGCCGGTCGAGCTCGCCTCGTGCCGTCAGATATTCCTTGCCGAATGCGCCGACGATCTCCGCCAGCGCAGGCTCGCCAGGCGCCACGAGCTCGTGAGCGAGCTGATCGGCATCGAACACCGGCACGCCGTGTTGCGCGAAGCGTTGCGCCGTGGCGCTCTTGCCGGAGGCGATGCCGCCGGTGAGGGCGACACAGTACGCAGTCATATGCCCCCGATCAGATGCCGGTACAGAACGAGCAGCGCGTCACTGCCCAGGAACCATGCCCATCCCGCCGCGGCTAGGAACGGACCGAACGGGATCGGCGTGCTGCGATCGTGCCCGCGCAGCGCGAGCACGACGCCGCCGACCAGGGCGCCGATCAGGGACGAGAGCAGCACGATGGGCAACAGCGCCGTAGGCCCCATCCAGGCGCCGAGTGCGGCCAGCAGTTTGAAGTCGCCGTAGCCCATGCCTTCCTTGCCGGTGGCGAGCTTGAACAGCCAATACACCGACCACAGGCTGAGATAGCCGATGGCGGCGCCGAGTATGCTTTCCCGCGCGCTGACAAAGAGTGGAAAAAGCGACAAAAGCAATCCGAGCCACAACAGCGGCAGGGTCAACTGGTCGGGCAGGAGTTGGGTGCGAAGGTCGATGCCTGCCAGGGCGATCAGCGTCCAGGTCAGCAGCAACCCCGCGGCACTCTGTCCACTCAGGCCGAATTTCCACACGATGGCCGCCGAGCCGAGCGCGGTCAGCAGCTCCACCAGTGGATATTGCACCGAGATGCGTCCCTGACAGTGGCGGCAGCGCCCGCGCAATGCGAGCCAACTGACCAGCGGGATGTTTTCCCACACGCCGAGCCGGTGCTTGCAGTGCGGACAGTGCGACGGTTCCCAGACGATGCCCGGCGGCGGCGCTTCGGCTGCGTCGGGCAGTTCCAGCACCTCGCGGCTTTGTTGACGCCAGACGTGCAGCAGCCGGGGCGGCAGACGCAGGATGATGACGTTGAGGAAGCTGCCGACGAGCAGACCGAGCGTACTGGCCAGCACGGTATAGACGCCCGGCTGGCCAAGGAAATATGCAGTCACGCGGCTGCGCTTGGGCCAGCTTACTTGACGACCGCCGCCAGCTTGAAGATCGGCAAATACATGCCGACCACCATGCTGCCGACGATGACGCCGATGATCACCATGATGAACGGCTCGAGCAGGCTGGAGAGCGCATCCACCGCATTGTTCACTTCTTGCTCGTAGAATTCGGCGACCTTGAACAGCATCTTGTCGAGCGCGCCGGATTCCTCGCCGATGCCGACCATCTGCACCACCATGCTCGGGAACAGGCTGGTCTGGCGCATGGCCAGTTGCAATTGATGGCCGACCGCCACGTCCTCCCGGATGCGCTTGACCGCATCGTTGTACACCGGACTGCCGGTGGCGCCGGCGACCGAATCGAGCGCCTCGACCAGCGGCACGCCGGCGGCGAAGGTCACACCCAAGGTCCGGGCGAAACGGGCGATCGCGGATTGATGCAGGATCTGGCCGATCACCGGCAGTTTCAGCACGGCGCGGGCGAGAAAGTGCGCGAATTTTGGTGAACGTTTGTAGGTGAAGATCAAAGCACCGATGATGCCGATGATCCATACCACAATGATGAACCAGTGTTGGGTCAGGAACTTCGACATGTTCACGATCATCTGCGTGAACGCCGGCAGTTGCGCGCCGAAATTCTTGAACACTGCCTCGAACTGCGGCACCACGAAGATCAGCAGGATCGCCGACACCAGGATCGCCACGGCGAACACGATCGCCGGATAGAACATCGCCTTCTTGATCTTGCCCTTGAGCGCTTCGATGTTTTCCTTGTACGTGGCGATGGTGTCGAGCACCGTGTCCAGCACGCCGGCCGATTCGCCGGCACGCACCAGGTTGCGGTAGAGCTCGTCGAACTGCACCGGGTACTTGCCGAGCGCCTCGGCGAGGGTGGAACCGCCCTCGATGTTGGTCTTGATGTCGGTCAGCATGTTTTTCATGCGGACGTTGGTCTGACCGCCGGCGATGATGTCGAAGGCCTGCACCATGGGCACACCCGCGGCCATCATCACCGCGATCTGGCGGCTGAACACGGCGATGTCGCGCGCCTTGATCGCCTTGCCCGCCGCACCGAACAGCGGTTTGCCCTTGGGATTGACGGAAACCGGATTGATGCCCTGGCGCCGCAATTCCGCCTTGACGAGGGTGGCATTCTTCGCCGCGTATTCGCCCTTGATCTTGACGCCGCGCTTGTCGGTGCCGGTCCAGACGAAGGTCTGCAGCTGGCTGATCTGCGAACGCGCCGCGCCGCGGTCGGCGGCGGCGGTCCGGGGAGTGGCGGCAGTGGCGGTTGCGGGAGGCATGGCTTAATCCTTGGTCACGCGGTTGATTTCGGCGAGACTGGTGATGCCGTTCTTCACCTTGAGCAGAGCGGAAGCACGCAGGTCATTGATGCCGGATTTCTTCGCCGCCTCGGCGATCTGCAGCGCGTTGCCGCCGGCGAGCACGATCTTCTGGATGTCCTCGGACATCGGCATCACCTGATAAATGCCGACGCGGCCCTTGTAGCCCTCGTTGCAGCCGGAGCAGCCCACCGCCTCGAACAGATTGAGCTTGGCGTCGATCTCGGCCTGGGTGAATCCCTCGGCCAGCAGTGCCGGCGCCGGCAGCGGCGGCATCGGCCGCTTGCAGTCGTGCAACCGGCGCGCCAGGCGTTGGGCAATGACCAGCGTCACCGACGAGGTGATGTTGTACGGCGCGATGCCCATGTTCATCAGGCGCGCGATGGTTTGCGGCGCGTCGTTGGTGTGCAGCGTGGACAGCACCATGTGGCCGGTCTGCGCCGCCTTGATCGCGATCTCCGCGGTTTCGAGATCGCGGATTTCGCCGACCATGATCACATCCGGGTCCTGGCGCAGGAAGGCGCGCAGCGCCGCGGCGAAGGTCATGCCGCGCTTGGCGTTCTGTTGCACCTGATTGACGCCGGGCAGGCGAATTTCCACCGGATCTTCCACGGTGGAGATATTGCGACCCTCGGTGTTGAGGATGTTGAGCGCGGTATACAGCGACACCGTCTTGCCGGAACCGGTCGGGCCGGTCACCAGCACCATGCCATAGGGCTTCTCGATTGCTTCGAGGAACAGCTTCTGCTGGTCTTCCTCGTAGCCGAGCTTCTCGATGCCGAGCTTCGCCGCCGAGCCGTCGAGGATGCGCAGCACGACCTTCTCGCCGAACAGCGTCGGGCACGTGCTGACGCGGAAGTCCACCGACTTGGTCTTGGAAAGATTCAGCTTGATGCGACCGTCCTGCGGCACGCGCCGCTCGGCGATGTCGAGTCCCGACATCACCTTCAGGCGCGAGGCGATGCGCGCGTTCAGCTTGACCGGCGGTGAGGCCACCGCGCGCAGAATGCCGTCCAGCCGCAACCGCACGCGGTAGTTGTTTTCGTAAGGTTCGAAATGGATGTCCGAGGCGCCGCGCTTGATCGCGTCCACCAGCACCTTGTTGACGAACTTCACCACCGGCGCGTCGTCGTTGGCGGTCGCATCGACGCCGCCGGACGCGCCTTCGTCGGCCTCCAGGTCGCCGCCTTCGACATCGAGCGTGTCGAGGCCTTCGGCGTCTTCGAGACCCTGAACCGTCGTGCCGGCCGCACTGAGCGCCTGGTCGATGATGCGGCCGAGCTGTTCCTCGTTGACCAGGACCGGCTCGATGATGTGGTTGGTGTGGAACTTGATTTCGTCGAGCGCGTGCAGATTCGTCGGATCGGCCACGCCGACGAACAGGCGGTTGCCGCGTTTGAACAACGGCAGCGCCTTGTGCTGGGTGATCAGCTTCTCGTCCACCAGCTTGATCGGCACCTGGGTGAGATCGAGCGCCTCGGCGTCGAACAACGGCACGCCGAACTCGGCCGAGGCAGCCGCGGCCACCTGCGCGCCGTTGGCGAGCGCATGTTCGATCAGGTAGGTGCCGAGCGGGATCTTCTGCTTGGTCGAGGATTCCACCGCCTTGCGCGCGTCGGCATCGGAGAGCACGCCCTCGACCACCAGACGGCGCGCCACGCCGGAAAGCCCGGCGAGCACGGCAGGATTCATCTGCGTTGCCATAAGAATCCTAGGTAAATCCTCGCAGCCATTGCGGAATGTACCGCAAATCGGGCGGCGAATGAATCCCTTGGCGGCGCAAAAAAGTGATTGCTGTCGCAGGACCGGAGATCGATGCGTGCGACCAACAATGGCGCTGCGGCGAGAGAATTACGGGTGAACTCCCGCGCCACGTTGTTCGGCGTGACTCCGTGCGGGCGACATTCGGTCGGGTGTCGGATACGATCCGTGCAACTTTCCCGTCATCGGCATTCGGGCGGAGCGTAGCGCGGGTTCAGCGTGCCCGCGGTCACGCCGGTGAATCCTTGATTGCTCGCTCCAGCTACCGCGCAGCGCCAAGCGATCGACTCGCTGGGGGGCGTGAACGGATTGGTCGCATCCGGCAGCGCGGTACCGATGGGACTGTTGGGTGTGAGAGTGATTGTACCTCCGCCTGCCGCGGGGAGAGTCTGTACCGTGACCACACCCGTTGCGGGCGTTATCACAACACGTTGCACGTTGGTGGTAGGTTGGGTAAACGTGAAGCCCTGACCGTAACCCGCCGGATTCGGGCCGGGCACACCGGCGCCGGCGATATTCACCACGTTGGCTTTCGCCGCCTCGGCTTCCACCAGCGCCTCGCTCACACGGGCACGCACCGTGTAGTCCTGATAGGCCGGCAACGCGATCGCCGCCAGAATGGCTATGATCGCGACCACGATCATCAGTTCGATCAGGGTGAAACCGAGCGTGGCGCGCATGTGCATGGCGAGTTCATTCAGGCACGGTCCGGAAGAACTCTCAAATTCTGTGCCAATAATTACTTCAGAAAAAAAACCCCGCCTTTCGGCGGGGTTCTTTTCGATACTGCAAATCGTTATCAACGGCACTCGGGCGGAGCATATCTCGTCGGCAAAGTTCCGGCTACGAAATTCGCAAAGTTTTGGTTAGCTGCACCGTTTGCCGCACAACGCCAAGCAATTGATTCTGCCGGTGGCTGGAAGGCGGCGCCAGCGGCGGCTGGCAGACCGGTTCCGATCGGGCTGTTTGGCGTAAGAACCAAGGTGCCATTGCCGGCGGCTGCAGTGGTCGTAACCGTAATCCGACCAGTATTGGGATCAATTGTCAATGACTGCACGTTCTGAGTCCCCGTACCACTTGGGTTCCAGTTGAAACCCAAGTTGTAGCCCGCCGGGTCAGCACCCGGATTGCCGCTGGCGGCGACATCGGCCACATTGATCTTGGCGGCATCCGCTTGGACGAGCGCCTCGCTGACACGGGCGCGGACGGTGTAGTCCTGATAGGCCGGCAGCGCAATGGCTGCCAGAATGGCGATGATCGCGACCACGATCATCAGTTCGATCAAGGTAAAACCCTTGCTGGTTCTCATGACGATTCCTCGTTGTGACAAGTTGAATAACTTCGAAGTTACAACCCAGCCGGTTGGGCCTTCGTCGTGCGCGAATCCTTAACGTCTGCGACGATCATCCAAAGCCCAAAAACCGACTCGTTGACAAGTACAGCAGATTCTGTGCCATAAGAGCGAACCGGCCGTGGTCATCTGTTCGGACCTCGAAAATGTGAGCGCGATCACGCTTTGATCTTGGCGGCTATTGCCGCCTGCCATGGAGCGGCAGGAACTGACGTTCCGCGTCAGGTCTCCTGCTACCAAGGGTCGATGGGTAGGGCCGCGATGGGATTTCCGCCGTTGCGCGCGACCACCATGGTGAAGATGCGCAGGCGACCATGCAACGGCAAGGCGCGATAGTCATCGGCGGCGCCGCCATGCTGGCGAAGAAACGCGGCGATGACCTCGGCCTCGGTTGCGCCGCGCGTGATGAGCTCATCGAGAGTCTTGCTATACGTCAGGAGTTGATCAGATATCTCGGCGTACGGAACGTAGTACTGTGGCATCTTATCTGCGCCCTTGCCGGCCAGCGCCGATAGCAGCACAGACAGTTGGTCGTTCCCGTGGGCAGGAGGCTTCGCGCCGACCAGGCGCGGACCGGTCCAGGATCGCGTGCGGAACTCCGGTTGTTTGCCTTGGGCGAGATCCTCGTCATCGAGTTGATTGGCGCAGACCACGAGGAAGCGATCGACCTCGCCGACGATGAACACCGGCCTTGCGGACGCAATCACGTAGATGCCATAAGCAAATGCAGTCGCCTGCAGCATCGCGATGATCGCCAGATCCAGCTTCAGCCAGCGTTTCGCCGGGTTGAACACAACCAGCGTTAGAAACGGGCCGATCATGACATCGACCCCCATGATCAGCAGCATCAGCTCGTCGCCGCCGGCGACCTGAAAGTATGGTGGCGGATACCACAAGCCATAGATCAGCGCGGCGGTGGCAACGGCGACCGAGACGCTGATGGACAAGTGTATCGCTGCCGCGCGCCCGCGTGACATCTGGCGACGCGGTTTGACCTGTGATCGAGCCTCGGTCGTGTCCATGGCGTGCTAACGCGAGAACCTATCTCAAAATTGTTGGCTGGATGAAAATGGCATTGTATACTTATGCACATGCCGCGATTGAGCGATGCGCACTGGAAGCGGATCCGGGAACATGTTCCGGAAGAGAACGTTCCGGACGATCGGCCTGGACGCAAGCCCGTTCCCGCGCGTGAGGTGCTCGATGCGGTGCTGTGGACACTCCATACCGGTGCTCAGTGGAGCATGCTGCCGCAGTGCTATCCGAACTACAAGAACTTCCTGGGTTTTGTGCAATTGGCGGCGATGACGGTTCTGCTCAGGCAAGTCCAATTTTGAGATGGGTTCTAATCAATCCCCAACTTCTTCAGCTTGTAGCGCAGCGCGCGGAAGGTGATGCCGAGTTTCTTGGCCGCGGCGGTCTTGTTGTAGCGCGTCTCCTGCAAGGCCTTCATGATCGCCTCGCGCTCGAGGTTGCTGATGTAGCTGTCGAGGCCGCCCTCGCCGGTGGGTTCGGGACCTTCCTCGAGTTCCTCCTCGTTCGGCGCGCCGCGTCCGGCGCCCGCGGCCGGCAGACGCAGGTCTTCCGGCGTGATGGTGTTGTTTTCGCAGAGGGCGACGGCGCGTTCGAGGATGTTTTCGAGTTCGCGCACGTTGCCTGGGAAGGGGTAGGCGAGTAACGCAGCCAGCGCTTCCGGCGTCAGTCGCGCCGGCGGCTGGCCGCTGTCGGCGGCGAGCCGCTCGAGCACCCGTCCGGCGAGCTTCGGCACGTCTTCGCGGCGTTCGCGCAGCGGCGGCACGCGCAGTTCGATGACGTTGATGCGGTAGTAGAGGTCCTGGCGGAAGTGACCGCTCTCGACCAGCTTGCCGAGGTTCTTGTGGGTGGCCGAGAGGATGCGCACATCGACCGGCACCTCGGCGCGGCCGCCGATCGGGCGCACGGCCTTCTCCTGGATCACGCGCAGCAGCTTGACCTGCATGTGGATCGGCAGTTCGGCGACCTCGTCCAGGAACAGGGTGCCGCCGTGGGCGGCCTGGAACAGGCCGTCCTTGTCGGCTTGCGCGCCGGTGAAGCTGCCTTTCTTGTGGCCGAAGAATTCCGATTCCATCAGCTCCGACGGGATTGCGCCGCAATTGACCGGCACGAATGGCCCGCTGGCGCGCGGACCCTGTTCGTGGATCAGGCGCGCGACCAGTTCCTTGCCGACGCCGGATTCGCCGCTGATGTACACAGGCGCCTGGCTGCGGGCGAGTTTGGCGATGGTCGCGCGCAGTTCCTGGATCGCCGGCGAGTCGCCGAGCATGCGCGCCGCGCCCGCGCTCGGCGGCTCGGCCTTCTTCTCCTCGGTCAGCCGCATCGCCGTCTGCACCAGGCGGCGCAGCATGTTGATGTCGACCGGCTTGGAGACGAAGTCGAACGCGCCGGCCTTGAGCGCGTTCACGGCGGCGTCGACGTTGCCATACGCCGTGATCATCGCCACCGGCGTTTCCGGGTGCTTCGCCGCGATCAGCTCGATGATCTCCTGGCCGCTGCCGTCGGGCAGGCGCATGTCGGTGAAGCACAGCGCGTAGCGGCTTTCCGCGAGCCGCTGCCTAGCCTCGCCCACGCTGCTCGCGGTCTCGACCATGAGGCCCATGCGACCTAGGGTGATGGTCAAGAGCTCGCGGATGTCGCGTTCGTCGTCGATGACGAGTACGGTGGGTTTGCTCATGGGCCCCGGTGCCGGTTCGAGTAGCGCGACATTAAGGCAAAACCGCGCGGCCGTGAAGCCGGCGCACGCTCATGGCCCACGCGCTGCGATCGGCGGGGCCGGCAGGGTGATGCGGAAGCAACTGCCGCCGCCGGCGACCGGCACGTATTCGAGCGTGGCCTGATTGGCCTCGCACATGGTACGGGCCAGATACAGGCCGAGGCCGGTGCCGTATTCGTGGGTGGTGAAGAATGGTTCGAAGATCTGCGCGGCGACCTTCGCCGGGATGCCCGGGCCGCGATCGACCACCTCGAGCAAGGGCGGGCCCTTGTCGGTCGCCAGGCGCGCCACCACCGAGACGCGCGCCGGCTCGCCCGGCAGGCGGCCGTAGCGCAACGCGTTCTGCACCAGATTCCACACGACTTGCTGCAGTTGTTGCGGATCGGCCAGCGCCTCGACCCGGCGTCCCTGGGTGACCGCGCGCAACTGGTCCTGGCCGAGATCGTTGCCGGCCTTGTATTCCTCGACGAAATGGATCGCCCATTGCGACAGGTCCAGGCTCTCCGGCCGCGAGCGCTCGCGGCGCGAGAGCTGCAGGATGTTCTCGACGATCTCGTTCACCCGGCTGCAGTGATTGTTGATGATCTCGACCATGCGCTTGTCGGCTTCGGACAGTTCCTCGGACTCGGCCAGCAATTGCGCCGAGTAGCTGATCGCCGCGAGCGGATTGCGGATCTCGTGGGCGATCGAGGCCGACAACCGGCCGAGCGAGGACAGCGTGAGCTCCTCGGCCCGACGCGACACCAGCGAGGTGTCGTCGAGGAAGATCAGCACGTTGTTGTCGTCGTTCGAGGCGAGCCGGGTGAAGCGCGGAATCACCTCCGGCACGCCTTCGGCGAGGGTGACGGCGGTGTTGTCGATCCGGCCGGTGGTGCGCCAGTGGTACAAGCGCCGCGAGAGTTCCGGGGCGATGCTGCCGAGATCGCGCTGGCCCGGATTGGGATTGCCCATCAGCGCCCAGGCCGATTCGTTCCAGCGGTGCACGCGGTTGGCGTCGTCGACCACGAGCACGCCGGTCTTCATGCGCCGGATGATGAGCTCGTTGATCTGCGCGAGATTGGCGAGGTCGATGCCGCGCTGCTCGGCGAGCGCCTCGGTTTCGCGCATCTGCTTGCCGAGCACGAAGCAGAGCGTGGCGGTGGCGAAGTAGCTCAGTCCGTACAGGCCGGCCTCGACCAGGTTGCGATCCTCATGCTCGATGACGCGGCCGTACAGGCACTGGCCGAGCACGCCGAGCGCGGCGAGCGCGGCGAACAGTCCGGCCAGCCGCGGCGGCAGCAGCAGCGCGCCGGCGCCGACGTTGACCAGGAGCAGCATGGCGATCGCGGTCGGCGGATTGGCAAGCGAGAACATCGCGATGGTGGTGGCGGCGATGTCGAGGCCGAGCGCGGCGGCAACCTTGAGGATGACGTCGTGGCGCCATTGCCGGGTCTGCAGCAGCGCGTGCAGGGCCAGAATCAGATAGATCGCTGCGCTGGTGCTGCCGAACAGCGGATGATCGAGCGGCGTCCAGCCGAGCAGCACCGCGCTGAACACCAGGCAGGCGATGACGATCGCCTGGAACACCCGGAACAAGTTGAAAAAGTACAGCTCGCGGCGGCCGATGTCGCTCAGTGCCGGCTGCGGTCGGGTGCGAACGTCGATTGCGGTGGCCACGGCGATGCGGGTGCTTTGGCCGAGTATACCAATCAATCCGCCGTATCGCGCGCCGCCACGCGCGGAGGGCCGCCGCGGGATTCCCTTTGCCGGCGGCTTTCTTCACAATACGCCGCTCCGCCGGTCGCCGTGACGCGGCTGCGCTTCCGATCGCACGTTCTTCTCCAGGTGCTGCATGAACTTTCACGAGTACCAGGCCAAGCAACTGTTCGCCGACTACGGCATTCCGGTGCCGCCCGGCCGCATCGCGACGACCCCCGAACAAGCGGCCGAGGCTGCGCGCGCGCTCGGCGGCGACACCTGGGTGGTCAAGGCGCAGATCCACGCCGGCGGGCGCGGCAAGGCGGGCGGCGTGAAGCTGGTCAAGTCGCCGGAGGAGGCGAAGGCGGCGGCGGCGAAGATGCTCGGCACGCGCATGCAGACGTATCAGTCGGGCGGACGCGCGTTGCCGGTGAACGTGGTGCTGGTGGCCGAGGCGACCGACATCGCCAAGGAGCTGTATCTGTCCGTGCTGGTGGACCGCGCGAGCAAGGCGGTGGCCTTCATCGCCTCGGCGCGCGGTGGCGTCGACATCGAGCAGGTCGCGCGCGAGGAACCCGATGCCATCCACACGCTCGAGGTCAACTACGTGCAGGGCTTGCAGCCGTACCAATGCCGCCGGCTCGCCTTCGCGCTGGGACTGAACGCGAAGCAGGCGACGCAACTGACCCGGATCATGCTCGGCCTGTACAAGCTGTTCAACGACAAGGATCTGTCGCTGATCGAACTCAATCCGCTGGCGATCGAGAAATCCGGGGATCTGATCGCGGTCGACGGCAAGATCAATTCCGACGACAACGCCGAATTCCGCCACACCGAACTCGCCGCGCTGCGCGACGAATCGCAGGAGGACCCGGCCGAGGCGGTCGCCGCCAAGCACAACCTCAACTACGTCACCATGGACGGCAACATCGGCTGCATGGTCAACGGCGCCGGTCTGGCCATGGCGACGATGGACGTGATCAAGCTCGCCGGCGGGGAACCGGCGAACTTCCTCGACGTCGGCGGCGGCGCGACCAAGGAGCGCGTCACCGAGGCGTTCAAGCTGATCCTGTCCTCGGACAAGGTGCGCTGCATCCTGGTCAACATCTTCGGCGGCATCGTGCGCTGCGATCTGATCGCCGAGGGCATCATCGCCGCGGTAAGGGAGGTGGGACTCACGATTCCCGTCGTCGTGCGGCTGGAAGGCACCAATGTCGAGAAGGGTCGCGAGCTGCTCGCCAACTCCGGCCTCAAGATCACGCCGGCGCTGGACTTGAACGACGCGGCGCGCAAGGCCGTGGCGGCGGCGCGCGGCTGACAAAGAAGGAATCGCCATGAGCGTTCTCGTCAACAAATCCACCAAGGTCATCTGCCAGGGCTTCACCGGCCAGCAGGGCACGTTCCATTCCGAACAGGCGCTCGACTACGGCACCAAGCTGGTCGGCGGCGTGACGCCGGGCAAGGGCGGCAGCGAGCACATCGGCCTGCCGGTGTTCAACACCGTACAGGATGCGGTGGACGAGACCGGCGCCGACGCGACCATGATCTTCGTGCCGCCGCCGTTCGCCGCCGACGCCATCCTCGAAGCCGCCGACGCCGGCATCCGCGTGATCGTCGCCATCACCGAAGGCATCCCGGTGCTCGACATGCTGCGGGTCAAGAACACGCTCAAGCAGTATCCCGACACCGTGCTGATCGGGCCCAACTGCCCGGGCATCATCACGCCGGGCGAGTGCAAGATCGGCATCATGCCGGGGCACATCCACAAGCCCGGCAGGATCGGCATCGTCAGCCGCTCCGGCACGCTCACCTACGAGGCGGTGTTCCAGACCACCAACGTCGGTCTCGGCCAGAGCACGGTCATCGGCATCGGCGGCGATCCGATCAACGGCCTCAACTTCGTCGATTGCCTCAAGCTGTTCCAGGACGATGCGCAGACCGAGGGCATCATCATGGTCGGCGAGATCGGCGGCAGTGCCGAGGAGGAGGCCGCCGAATTCATCGAGGAACACGTGACCAAGCCGGTGGTCGCCTTCATCGCCGGCGCCAGCGCGCCGCCGGGCAAGCGCATGGGCCATGCCGGCGCGATCATCTCCGGCGGCAAGGGTACTGCGGCGGCCAAATTCGCCGCGCTGGAGAAGGCCGGCGTGACCACGGTGAAATCCCCCGCCGATCTCGGCAAGGCGATCCAGCAGCGCCTGGCGAAGTAGCCTCATCCAGCCCACAGGCGCGGCCCGGGAACCATCATGCCGACGCTGCGTTTCGCCCTCGCCCAATTCGACTTTCCGGTCGGCGCCGTGGCGCACAACGGCGCGCGCGTGCGCGAACTGCTGGCCCAGGCGCGCGATGCGCACGGCGCGCAACTGGTGGCGTTCCCGGAGCTGACGCTCGCCGGCTATCCGCCGGAGGACCTGCTGCTGCGGCCGAGTTTCCTCGCCGCGTGCGAACGCGAGCTGGCGGCGGTGGCCGCCGCGTCGCGCGGCGTGGCCGCCTACGTCGGCCATCCGCAGGCGCTGGGAGAAGTATACAATGCCGCAAGCCTGCTCGCCGACGGCGGCGTGGTGTTGACCGCGCGCAAGCAGGCGCTGCCGAACTACACCGTGTTCGACGAGAAGCGGTACTTCCGGCCGGGTCACGATTCGGCGGTGAGCGATCTCGCTGGCGTGCGCATCGGCTGGCTGGTGTGCGAGGACATCTGGGAACCGGAGCCGGCCGCGCGCGCCGCCGCGCACGGCGCCGAGCTGCTGGTCGTGATCAACGCCTCGCCGTTCGACGTCGCCAAGGCGGCCTTGCGCGAGGAACTGCTGGTCCGTCGCGCGCGCGAGAACTCGGTCGCCATTGCCTATCTCAATCTGGTCGGCGGTCAGGACGATCTGGTGTTCGACGGCGGCTCGCTGCTGGTCGAGCCCGACGGCCGCATCGCCGCACGCGCGCCGGCCTTCGTCGATGCGCTGCTGCTCGCCGAGTACGACGCCGCGGCGCGCCGGTTCCTCGCGCACGATTGGCCGGTCGAGCGCGACGCCTCGCGCGAGGCGCGGGTCTATGCCGGCCTCGTGCGCGGCATCCGCGACTACGTCGAGAAGAACCGCTTTCCCGGCGTGCTGCTCGGCTTGTCCGGCGGCATCGACTCGGCGCTGACGCTCGCGCTCGCGGTCGACGCGCTCGGCGCCGAACGGGTGACCGCGGTGCGCCTGCCGTCGCGCTACACCGCCGAGCTCAGCAACGATCTCGCCGAGCGGCAGGCGCAGACGCTCGGCGTGTCGCTGCTCACGATGCCGATCGAGCCGCCGTTCCGCGCCTTGCTCGAGGTGCTCGCGCCGGCCTTCGCCGGGCGCGCCGCGGACGTGACCGAGGAGAATCTGCAATCGCGCTGCCGCGGCACGCTCCTGATGGCGCTGTCGAACAAGTTCGGGCGCATGCTGCTGTCGACCGGCAACAAGAGCGAGTACGCGGTCGGCTATGCCACGATCTACGGCGACATGTGCGGCGGCTACGCGCCGCTCAAGGATTGCTACAAGACGCTAGTGTACGCGCTGGCGCGCTGGCGCAACGCGCGCGGCGACGGCGAGATCATTCCGTCGGCGGTGATCGCGCGTGCGCCGTCGGCGGAGTTGCGCGCGAACCAGACCGACCAGGATTCGCTGCCGCCGTACGAGGTGCTCGATGCCATCCTCGAGCGCTTCATCGACGGCGAGCAGGCACAGGCCGAGATCGTCGCCGCCGGCTTCGACGAGGCGACGGTGCGCAACGTGGCGCGGCTGGTGCTCGCCAGCGAATTCAAGCGCCGGCAGTCGCCGCCCGGGCCGAAGATCAGCACGCGCGCGTTCGGCCGCGATCGGCGCTATCCGATCACTTCGGGTTGGCGGTGACCGATCGCGGCGTGGTGCGGGGCGTATCCAGCGCGGACGCGCGAGCCGTCGAACGCGGCAGATTTCCTGATTGGCGCTGAAATTCAGTCTGCCGTCTCTCCGGATGTTCCAGTACAACTCGGCCGTTCCGACCTGAAACGTCGTTCGCTTCGCTTGCGACAAAAGATCTGCATGCGCAGCGAACGACGTATCAGCTTGCCACGGACGAGTTGTACACGGAATCTTCATCCCCTTTCGGAATCCTCGTGCAGGTCCTCCAAGGGATGCTCTGCTTTGAAGGTGTTTCTTGGTTACTTCTTTGCACCAGCAAAGAAGTGACCCGCTGGCCGAAGGACAGCGGAAGCTTCGTTCCCGAAAACAAACCACACGAACAACCGCCGAGCGGAAGCTCTACGCTTGTGGCGGAAAAAGGGAGTCGCCTACTGAGGTTCGACGCTTATCAGGGCAGATTTCGAGCCGGGTTCTAGCTGCGGAACGGAATCATCCGCGCCCACCAGTGCTGGCGCGGCGGCCAATGGCCGTGGAAATACGGGTGATCCGGATAGTTGAGTTTGAGCACGCGCTCGGCGTCGTCGGCGAGCTTGTCCTGCGCGAGCGCATGGTAGGAGATCGCCATGATCGCGAGCGCGTCGCCGGCCTCGGGCGTGCGCTGGTATTTCTCGACGATGTCCTTGGCGCGGTTGGCGGCGGCGACGTAGGCGCCCAGGCGCAGATAGAACTCGGCGATGTTGAGCTGTGCCCTGGCCAGGTTGTCGCGCAGATAGATCATGCGCTGGCGCGCGTCCGGCGCGTAGCGGCTGTCGGGGAACTTGCTGACGAGTTCGCTGAAGTCCTCGAACGATTGCAGGGTGTTGGTCTGATCGCGCTTGGTCATGTCCTGGTTGGCGTAGCGATCGAGGAAGCCCTTGTCGCGATCGAAATTGATCACGCCGCGCAGGTAGTAGGCATAGTCGATGTGCTTGTGCGTCGGATAGGTCTTGATGAAGCGGTTGATCGTCGCGTACGCGTCTTCCGGCTTGTCGGTCTTGTACTGGGCGTAGGCGAGGTCCAGCGTCGCTTGCTCGGTGTACGGGCCGAACGGGAAGCGCGCGATCAGGCGCTGGTCGTACTTGATGGCCTTGCTGTAATTGCCGTCGGCGAGCGCGGCCTTGGCCACCTCGTACATCTGCTCGACCGGCAGCACTTCGGTCTCGTCTTGTTTCTTGGCGTCGCGATGGCAGCCCGCGCCGAGGACGGCGAGCAGCAGGGACAGGACCAGCAGCGGGAGAACTCGCATGGGATCGCGCTTTCGATGGCGGAACCGCGATAATAGCGGAAACCGGCGTGCGGCCGGTAATCGTCCGTACCGCCGGAGCGAGAGCGTTCACCTTCCGTCATGGATCCATCGGCTCCCTTGTTGCGCGCGCGCATTCCGCCGACGGCGGCGGGCCGGCGTCTCGATCAGGCGCTGGCCGAGCTGTTTCCGGACTATTCGCGTTCGCGGCTGGCGGCGTGGATCAAGTCCGGCGACGTGCAGGTGGACGGCGCCGCCGCGGTGCCGCGCCAGATCGTGCGCGGCGACGAGTGGGTCACGCTGCGCGCGCAGCCCGCCGAGGAGGTGCCGCCGGCGGCGGAACCGATCGCGCTCGACGTGCGCTACCAGGACGCCGACGTGCTGGTGATCAACAAGCCGGTCGGGCTCACCGTGCACCCGGGCGCCGGGCAGCCGGCCGGCACGCTGCAGAATGCGTTGCTGCATCTCGATCCGGCATTGGTCGGCGTGCCACGGGCCGGCATCGTCCACCGCCTGGACAAGGACACCTCGGGCGTCATGGTCGTCGCGCGCAATCTGCGCGCGCACGCGGCGCTGGTCGAGCAATTGCAGGCGCGCACGGTGCATCGGCAGTACCTCGCCGTCGTTTGCGGCGTGTTGATCGCCGGCGGCAGCGTCGATGCGCCGATCGGGCGCCATCCGCGCGATCGCCTGCGCCAGGCGGTGGTCGAGGAACCCGCCGGCAAGCCGGCGCGCACCCACTATCGCGTGCGCGAGCGCTTTCGCGCGCACACGCTCATCGAATGCCGACTGGAAACCGGGCGCACCCACCAGATCCGCGTGCACATGGCGCATCTGCGCCATCCGCTGGTCGGCGACGGCCTGTACGGCGGCGGCCTCAAGCTGCCGAAAGGCGCGACGGCGGAACTGGTCGCGGCGTTGCGCGGCTTCCGGCGTCAGGCGCTGCACGCCGAACGGATCGAGTTCCTGCATCCCGGCAGTGGTGAATCGGTGTGCGTGAGCGCGGCGGTGCCGGAGGATTTCGCCGCGCTGGTGCAGGCGCTGCGCCGCGACGCGCAGCAACGGGCGTGACGATGCCGCCGACGGCACCGACGCCGCCGCTGGTGGTCGTGCCGGACTGGCCCGCACCGCCAGCGGTGCGCGCGTTCACCACCACGCGCTGGCTGCCCGGGCTGTCGCAGCCGCCCTACGACGCATTCAATCTCGGCCTGCGCACCGGCGAGGACGAAGCGACCGTGCGCGCCAACCGCGCCCTGCTCGAACGCGCCTTCGCGTTGCCCGCGGCGCCGCGCTGGCTGCATCAGGTGCACGGTGACCGCAGTCTGCGCCTGACCGAGGAAATCCTCGACGGCGAACCGCAAGCCGACGCCGCCTTCACCACGCGGCCGGGCGTGGTGCTCGCGATCCTCACCGCCGATTGCCTGCCGATCCTGCTCGCCGCCGACGACGGTGCGGAAGTCGCCGCGATCCATGCCGGCTGGCGCGGGCTTGCCGCCGGCGTGATCGAATCCTGCGTGCGACGCCTGCGCACACCCGGCGCGCGCCTCATCGCCTGGCTCGGCCCGGCGATCGGCGCGCGTTCGTATGAAGTGGGCGCGGAGGTGCGCGAACGCCTGCTCGCCCATGCCGCGGAGGCCGAGGCGGCGTTCGCGCCCAGTCGGTCGGGCCATTGGTGGTGCGATCTGTCCGTGCTCGCGCGCCAGCGGCTGGTCGCGCTCGGCGTGCGTCGCGTCCACGGCGGCGACTTCGACACCTTCGGCGACGCGCGTTTCTATTCGCACCGTCGCGACGGTGCGCGCAGCGGACGCTTTGCGACCTTGATCTGGCGTGCCGCCTGAGCCGGACGGGTCGGCTCAGAACAGCAGATACGTCGAGAGGATGTACTTGTCGTTGGACTTCGGCGGCAGCCCGGCGTGCTGGAACATCCAGTACGGCGGGAACATCAGCAGCCGCCCGGCGCGTGCGCCGATGCGCAGGCCGAGATCCGGAAACTCGGTCTCGCCGCCTTCGGCCACGTCGTTGAGGTACCAGAGAAAGACGAGGTAGCGGTTGCTCGTATAGTCCACCGCGTCGAAGTGCGGCTGGAACTGATCGTGCGCCGCGGCGTCGTACCGCTTGATGCGCAAGTCCTCCAGGCGATCCCGCGGCGGCACCGGCAGGGTGAGGCCGAGGTTGGCGTTGTAGCGTTCGAGATACCGGAATGCCTGGGCGTGGAAGAAATCGCGCATCTCGGCATCGGCGACCCTGCTCACGTTGAGCTCGGTCCAGGCGCTTTGCTCGAGCTGCGTCATCACGCCGCGGCCGTTGCGCGCGTGAAACCGCGCCAGCTTCTCGAACGAATCGATCATCTGCGCGCAGAACACGCCGGTGAGCGCATCGTCGAAGCATTGCACGTAGCGGGCGAGATCGCGCGCCGCCGGCAGCGGGACCGCGGAGGCGGACGGAATGGCGCTCATTCAGGGCAGCTCCTGCAAGCGGGTGTCGAAGTCTACCGCCGCGGCGAACAGCACCGACAGGGCCTGGCGTTCGTGTTCGGCAAGTCCGGGATGCCAGACCTCGGCGGTCAGCAGCGTTGCCCGCGACGCGCCGGCGTTGTGCCAGGCCACGCCGAAGCTCGGATCGACGATGCGCGTCTCGCCGGCGACCAGCGGGCGCGTCTCGCCGCCGACGGTGACTTCCACCGCCGTGTTTTCGCCGAGTGCGAACACGGCCCAGCAGCGCGCATTGCTGCGGCCGTATTGCGCTGGCAGGCGGACCTGGCCGGCCAGGGCCACGATCTCGACGTCCGGCGCGTGATTGGAAACCCGCGCGAGCGGCAGTTCCGCGAGCCTGGCGAGCAGTCGGCGTGCGTGCCGGCGCGCTTCGTATTGCTCGATGCCGCGCAGGCAGATCGGCACCCGCCCGCTGCCGCCCGCCGGCAGCGCGGCCTCGAGGCAGGCGGCGATTTCCTCGCGCACGCCGGCGAGCGCAACTGCCGCCGCCGGCAACCACGGCAAATGCGTCGGATCGGGGAACGGGGCGGTCGACAGTCCCGGCATGAACAGCATGCCGGCGTGCTGGCGCGGATCGACCGGCGTCGGCGTTCGTTCGCCGAGATGGGCGGCGAGTGCGGCCTCGACGCGGTCCCAGCGCGCATGCGGCGCTTGCTCGCGCAGCGGGGCGAGCGCGCGCTCGAACCACGCGCGACGGCCGGTGGCCGCATAGTGTTCGGCATGCGCGATCAGCCGCTCGGCCGCGAACGTGGGCACACCCGGTTGCGCCCAGCGTTGCGCGCGTCGCGCCTCGACGAGGGCGCGGAAATAGTGGAGCAGGGCCAGTTCCGGGCGCGCGTCCCGTTCCAGCACCTGTGCCAGCAGCAGACGCAGAAACGGATTGCGTCCGGCATCCAGGAGCAACGCGCGTTCGAGGACGTAGCGCGCGGCGTCGTAGCGTTCCGCGGCGCGGTAGGCGATGCCGAGTTCGGCCAGCACGCCGACATCCTGCGGTGCCGCCTTCGCCGCCCGACTGAGCAGGGCGACAGCGCCGCCGAAATCGCCGCGCGTGCCGGCGATCCGCGCCAGGGACCGCAGCGCCTCGAGATTCTCCGGTTGCGCGGCGAGCACGCGCCGCCATGGTTCCTCGGCGGCGTCGGTCGGATGGGCGGAAGGATCGGACACGAGCGAATGGCGGAAGTGATTGGAGCCGGCAAGAACCTAGCACGGGCATGCGGCTTGCGCATCCGCCGCGCTTGATAACCCCGGCCTCCGCCCGCATAACGGCGGCGTCTCCCGCGCACGCCGATCGCTTGCGCGCCGTCAAGATGGCGATGGCGCAATGGAGTACGGTGGCTGCGCATTGCTTGAGGTAGGTCTCATTGATTCCCATGTTCCCGTCTTCGGTTGCGGCGCCGCACCTCCACAACCCCCATCAAACCCTTGCGCAGCAAGGGTTTGATCGCCCCCTTGACTCAAGGGGGCTAACAGAGCCAAGGCCGCATTGTTCCCTTGTCCCAGGATTGCTCAAGGTGGGATCACCATGCGAATGGACAAACTGACCTCGCGTTTCCAGCAGGCGCTTGCCGACGCGCAGAGCCTCGCCGTCGGACGCGATCACAATCTGCTGGAACCCGTGCACGTGATGGCCGCGCTGCTCGATCAGCAGGGCGGCTCGACCGCGCCGCTGTTGGCGCAGGCCGGCGTCAACGTCGCCGCGCTGCGCACGCGCGTCGGTCAGGCGCTCGACAAGCTGCCGCAGGTGCGCGGCCAGGAAGGCCACATCACGGTGTCCAACGATCTGACCCGCCTGCTCAATCTCACCGACAAGCTGGCGCAGCAGCGCGGCGACGCCTTCATCGCCAGCGAGCTGTTCGTGCTCGCCGCGCTCGACGACAAGGGCGAGCTCGGTGCCGCGCTCAAGGCCGCCGGCGCCAGCAAGGCCAACCTCGAGGCCGCGATCGAGCGCCTGCGCGGCGGCGAAAAAGTCGCCAGCGAAAACGCCGAGGACCAGCGCCAGGCGCTGGAGAAGTACACCATCGACCTGACCGCGCGCGCCGAGCAGAACAAGCTCGATCCGGTGATCGGCCGCGACGAGGAGATCCGCCGCGTGGTGCAGGTGCTGCAGCGACGCACCAAGAACAATCCGGTGCTGATCGGCGAGCCCGGCGTCGGCAAGACCGCGATCGTCGAGGGTCTGGCCCAGCGCATCGTCAACGGCGAGGTGCCGGAAGGCTTGCGCGACAAGCGCGTGCTCGCGCTCGACATGGGCGCGCTGATCGCCGGCGCCAAGTTCCGCGGCGAGTTCGAGGAGCGCCTGAAGGCCGTGCTCAAGGACCTGGCCAAGGAGGAAGGCAACATCATCCTGTTCATCGACGAGCTGCACACCATGGTCGGCGCCGGCAAGGCCGAGGGCGCGATGGATGCCGGCAACATGCTCAAGCCGGCGCTGGCGCGCGGCGAGTTGCACTGCATCGGCGCGACCACGCTCGATGAGTACCGCAAGTACGTCGAGAAGGACGCCGCGCTCGAGCGGCGCTTCCAGAAGGTGTTCGTCGGCGAGCCGTCCGTCGAGGACACGATCGCGATCCTGCGTGGCCTGAAGGAACGCTACGCCGTGCACCACGGCGTCGAGATCACCGACCCGGCGATCGTCGCCGCGGCCACGCTGTCGCACCGTTACATCGCCGACCGGCAATTGCCGGACAAGGCCATCGACCTGATGGACGAGGCCGCCAGCCGCATCCGCATGGAGATCGACTCCAAGCCGGAGGAGCTCGATCGGCTGGAACGCCGGCTGATCCAGCTCAAGATCCAGCGCGAGGCGCTGAAGAAGGAGAAGGACAAGGAATCGAAGCAGCGGCTGGCCGATCTGGAAGGCGACATCGCCAGGCTGGAACGCGAATTTTCCGATCTCAACGAAGTATGGAAGGCCGAGAAGGCCGCGGTGCAGGGCACGACGAAGATCAAGGAGCAGATCGAAGCGGCGCGCGCCGAGATCGAGATCGCGCAGCGCCACGGCGATCTGGCGAAAGTGGCGGAAATCCAATATGGGAGAATTCCACAATTGGAAAAGCAGCTCGCCGCCGCGCAGGAGACCGAAGCCAAGGGCTTCAAGTTGCTGCAGCAGCGCGTGACCGCCGAGGAGATCGCCGAGGTGGTGTCGCGCTGGACCGGCATCCCGGTGGCGAAGATGCTCGAGGGCGAGCGCGAGAAGCTGCTGCGCATGGAGCAGGCGCTGCATCAGCGCGTGGTCGGCCAGGACGAGGCCGTGCGCGCCGTGGCCGACGCCATCCGCCGCGCCCGCGCCGGCCTGTCCGATCCGAACCGGCCGAACGGCTCGTTCCTGTTCCTCGGTCCCACCGGGGTGGGCAAGACCGAGCTGTGCAAGGCGCTCGCCGAATTCCTGTTCGATTCGAGCGAGGCGATGGTGCGCATCGACATGAGCGAGTTCATGGAGAAGCACTCCGTCGCGCGCCTGATCGGCGCGCCGCCGGGCTACGTCGGCTACGAGGAGGGCGGCTACCTGACCGAGGCGGTCCGGCGCCGGCCGTACAGCGTTATACTTTTGGACGAAGTGGAAAAAGCGCACCACGACGTGTTCAACGTGCTGCTGCAAGTGCTCGACGACGGCCGTCTGACCGACGGCCAGGGTCGCACCGTGGACTTCCGCAACACCGTGATCGTGATGACCTCGAACCTGGGTTCGCAGTTGATCCAGGAGTTCGCCGGCGACGAGTCCGAGGAGGCCTACACCAAGATGAAGGCCGCGGTGATGGGTGTGGTGCAGGCGCATTTCCGCCCGGAATTCATCAACCGGCTCGACGAGATCGTGGTGTTCCGCGCGCTGGACAAGGCGCAGATCCGCCAGATCGCGCGCATCCAGTGCGTGTACCTGGGCAAGCGCCTGGCCGAGCGCCAGTTGACGCTGACCCTGAGCGACCGGGCGCTCGACCTGCTCGGCAACGTCGGTTTCGACCCGGTCTACGGTGCCCGCCCGCTCAAGCGCGCGATCCAGCAGCAGCTCGAGAACCCGCTGGCGAAGGAGATCCTCGAAGGCCGCTTCCAGCCGGGCGACACGATCGCCGTGGACGCCGCCGGCGGGCACTTGCAATTTCGCCGGCAGGCCGCATAGTGGCCGCCGGATGCGCACCAGCGCGAGCGTAACGAGGGGCGAGCCCATGCCGATCTACGAATTCGAATGCGCCCGTTGCGGCAACCGCTTCGAGCGTCTGCAGAAGCTTTCCGATCCCGATCCGTCCGCCTGTCCGGAGTGTGGCGCGGGTGCGGTGCAGCGGCGCCTGAACGCGCCGGCGTTCCGCCTCGCCGGCAGCGGTTGGTACGAGACCGATTTCAAGAAGGCCGGCGACAAGAAGCGCAACCTCGCCGATCGGGGTGAGGCGTCGGGCGGCGAGAAGAAAACGGATGGTGCGACCACGGCGGGCGAGGGCGCCGGCAAGGCCGCGAGCGAAGCCAAACCGCCGCGCCCGGCCGAGGCCGGTACGGCCGCGCCGGCCGGCTGAATCCCCGACACCTGCGTTGCAGCAAGCCAAGCCCGTGCCTGCGGGATACACTGTTCCCGGGTTCCTGCTGGGAGGTGTGAGCATGACGATGCGAATCCTCGCCGCGCTGGCGGTTCTGGTGTTCGGCATCTGGCCCGCGACGGCAGCGCGCGCGCAAGACTACGGCTACGGCGACACCGTCGAGTGCCGCAGCCGCAACTACAACTACCAGAGTTGCCCGGTGCCGTGGCGCGACGCGCGCCTGATCCGCCAACTCTCCGACACGCAGTGCATCCGCGGCCGCACCTGGGGCTTCGACCGGCGCGGCTTGTGGGTCGATCGCGGTTGTTCCGGCGTGTTCGCCGACGCCGGCTATGGGTCCGGGCCGGGCGGCTGGCGTCCGGGGCCGGATTGGGATCGACGCTTCAGCGTCGGCTGTGCCAGCAGCGGCTACCAGTACCAGTTCTGTGCGGTGGATCTCGGCCGCGGCGGGCGTGCCTATCTCGACCGGCAGACCTCGAACTCGCCGTGCGTGGAGGGCAGCACCTGGGGCTGGAATCGCGCCGGCATCTGGGTGGATCAGGGTTGCGCCGGGGTGTTCGTGATCGATCGCCGTTGGCGCTGAACGCGGCGGGACGCCGGCCAACCCCCGCCCGTCCGACCCGCCCGCACCGGTGCGTGACGGCGCCGGCGCGCGGCGGTTTGCAGCGCAGCAAATTCCTTCGTAGGATGCGCGGCTCGGCGTCCGCGCGGGCGGGCCGCCTGCGCTGGAGTCTCGGATGCGTACCCACTACTGCGGCCTCGTCGGCGAGGCCCTCATCGGTCACGACGTCACCCTGTGCGGCTGGGCGGACACCCGCCGCGATCACGGCGGGGTGATCTTCGTCGATCTGCGCGACCACGAAGGCATCGTCCAGGTGGTGATCGAGCCGGACAATCGCGCCGCGTTCGCCGCCGCCGAGCACGTCCGCTACGAGTACTGCCTGCGCGTGCGCGGCCGGGTGCGCGCGCGCCCGGCGAGCCAGATCAACGAGCGTCTGCGCACCGGCACCGTGGAAGTGCTGGCGACCGAGGTCGAGGTGCTGAACGCCGCGGCGCCGCTGCCGTTCATGCTCGACGATGCCGCCGGCGAGGACGCGCGGCTGCGCTACCGCTATCTCGATCTGCGCCGCACCGACATGCAGCGCAAGCTGCGCCTGCGCACGCGGCTGGTCGCGGCGTTGCGCCGCTATCTCGACGCGCGCGGCTTCCAGGACATCGAGACGCCGATCCTGACCAAGGCCACGCCCGAGGGCGCGCGCGATTATCTCGTGCCCTCGCGCGTGCATCCGGGCGAGTTCTACGCGCTGCCGCAGTCGCCGCAGTTGTTCAAGCAGATCCTGATGATGGCCGGCTTCGACCGCTACTACCAGATCGCGCGCTGCTTCCGCGACGAGGATCTGCGCGCCGACCGCCAGCCGGAGTTCACCCAGCTCGACATGGAATTCGCCTTCGTCGAGGAGCGTGACGTGCAGGACTTCGTCGAGGGCATGATCCGCCACGTGTTCCGTGAAGTCGCCGAAGTCGAGCTCGCGGATCCGTTTCCGCGGTTGAGCTACGCCGAGGCGCTGCGCCGCTACGGTTCGGACAAGCCGGACTTGCGGATTGCGCTGGAACTGGTGGATGTCGCCGACATCGTGCGCACCGCCGAATTCAAGGTGTTCAGCGGTCCGGCCAACGACCCGGGCGGGCGCGTCGCCGCGTTGCGCCTGCCGGAAGGCGCCAGGCAGTCGCGCAAATACCTCGACGATCTCGGTCCCTACGTCGCGCGCTACGGCGCCAAGGGTCTGGCCTGGATCCGCATCGACGATCTCGGCCGCGGCCGCGACGGCATGACCAGCCCGATCCTCAAGTTCCTCGACGACGCCACGCTCGCGAACCTGCTTGCCGCGGTCGGCGCGCAGACCGGCGACGTGATCTTCTTCGGCGCCGGTCCGTACAAGACCGTCAGCGATTTCATGGGCGCGCTGCGTCTGAAGGTCGCGCGCGACCATGGCCTGGTCGAGAATGCGTGGAAGCCGCTCTGGGTCACCGATTTCCCGATGTTCGAATACGACCACGAGGCCCGGCGCTACGTCGCCCTGCATCATCCCTTCACCGCGCCGAAGGTCGACGACATCGCCGATCTTTCGGCGCACGCCGCGACCGCGGTATCGCGCGGCTACGACATGGTGCTGAACGGCAACGAGATCGGCGGCGGCTCGATCCGCATCCATCGCCCGGACATGCAGAGCGCGGTGTTCGAGTTGCTCGGCATCGGTCCGGACGAGGCGCAGGCGAAGTTCGGCTTCCTGCTGGAAGCGCTCAAGTACGGCGCGCCGCCGCACGGCGGCATCGCCTTCGGCATCGACCGCATCGCCGCGCTGATGGCCGGCACCGAGTCGATCCGCGACGTGATCGCGTTTCCGAAGACGGCGAGCGCACAGTGCCTGATGACCGCAGCGCCCTCGCGCGTGCCCGAGGCACAGTTGCAGGAGCTGCACGTGCGCGTGGTCAAGCCGGCGAAGGGTTGACGGCGATCGGCCATGAACGACCACGTCGTCCTGCTGCACGGTCTGTGGATGCGCGGCTTCACCCTGGTGGCGCTGCGCCATCGCCTGGAGCACGCCGGGTTCTCGGTCGAGCTGTTCGATTACGCGAGCGTCCTGCACGGTCCGGAGCCGAGCGTGGACCGGTTGATCGCGCGGGCGCGCGAGCACCAGGGACGCAAGCTCCACTTCGTCGGCCACAGCCTCGGCGGTCTGGTCGCGCTGCAGGCGCTGGCGCGCGATCCCCAACTGACGCGCGGCCATGTCGTCTGCCTCGGCTCGCCGCTGCGCGGCAGCGCGGTCGCGCGCGGCGTGGCGCGTCTGCCGGGCGGCACCTGGCTGATCGGCAAGAGCCTCGACATCCTGCGCAACGGCATCGAGCGCTGGACCGGTCCGCAACCGGTCGGCGCGATCGCCGGGCGCTTGCCGATCGGCCTCGGCTTCGCGCTCGGCGCGCTGGCCTCGCCGCACGACGGCACCGTGAGCGTGGCCGAGACCGAGCTGCCCGGACTCACCGACCACTGCGTGGTGCCGGCGACGCACACCGGCCTGCTGTTCTCGGACGAGGCCGCCGCACAGACCATCGCCTTCCTGCGCACCGCGCGCTTCGCGCCGCGGGACTGACCGGGCCGCAGCGGGCGGCGTGCTAGAATTTCCCGATTGTTCGAGGCGTTTTCTCCGACTCCATGGCTGGTCATTCCAAGTGGGCCAACATCCAGCATCGCAAGAATGCCCAGGATGCCAGGCGCGGCAAGATCTTCACCAAGCTGATCCGCGAAATCAGCATCGCCGCGCGCAGCGGCGGCGGCGATCTGGCGGCGAATCCGCGCCTGCGGCTCGCCGTGGACAAGGCGCTGGATGCGAACATGACCAAGGACGCGATCGAGCGCGCGATCAAGAAGGCCACCGGCGAGCTCGAGGGCGCGGCCTATGAGGACGTGCGCTACGAAGGCTACGCGCCGGGCGGCGTGGCGATGATCGTGCAATGCACGACCGACAACCGCCAGCGCACCGTCGCCGACGTGCGCCACGCCTTCGCCAAGTTCGGCGGCAACCTCGGCACCGACGGTTCGGTGAGCTATCTGTTCCGCAAGCTCGGCGTGCTTTCGTTCGCGCCGGGCGCGCCGGAAGCGCGCATCATGGAGGTGGCGATCGAGGCCGGCGCCGACGACGTCTGCGCCGATCCCGACGACGGCTCGATCGAGGTGCTCACCGCGCCGGAGACGTTCGAGGCGGTGAAACACGCGATGGAGCGCGCCGGGCTGAAACCGGATGCGGCCGAGATCACCCTGCGCGCGGACAACACGATCGCGTTGGCGGGCGAGGCCGCGCAGAGCGTCGTCAAGCTGATCGACTGGCTGGAGGATCTCGACGACGTGCAGGCGGTGTATACCAACGCCGAACTGCCGTTGGGAGAGAGCTGAGCTTGCGCGGCGCGCGCCGCCGTCCGCGCGGCTCGACTCGCCCCGGCCCGCCATCGCCATGCGCATCCTCGGCATCGATCCCGGCTCGCAGCGCACCGGCGTCGGCATCATCGACGCCGATGCGGCGGGCACGTCGCGACACGTGTACCATGCCGCGCTGGAATTGCTCGACAACGCCAGTTTCCCGCTGCGGTTGAAGCAGATCTTCGACGACATGTGCGCGCTCATCGACGAACACCGCCCCGACGAGGTGGCGATCGAACGCGTGTTCATGGCGCGCAACGCCGATTCGGCGCTGAAACTCGGCCAGGCGCGCGGCGCGGCGATCTGCGCGGCGGTGCACAAGGGGCTCGCGATCGCCGAATATGCGCCGCGCGAGATCAAGCAGGCGGTGGTCGGCGGCGGCGGCGCCGACAAGGTGCAGGTGCAACACATGGTCGGCGTGCTGCTCGGCATCCGCTCCCGGATCAAGGCCGATGCGGCCGATGCCCTGGCGGTCGCGCTCACCCACGCCCACGCGCGTGCGAGCCTGGTGCGCACCGGCCTGTCGCGCGCGGCCTGGAGGCGGCGCCGATGACCCGTCGCGACCGTTCGTCCCGCGCCGGAGCGTCCGCGCCATGATCGGCCGGCTGCGCGGCGTGCTCGTCGCCAAGCATCCGCCGTGGCTGGTGCTGGATGTCGGCGGCGTCGGCTACGAACTGGAAGCGCCGATGTCGACGATCTTCGACCTGCCCGAGATCGGCCGCGAGGTGGCGCTGTTCACCCATCACGCCGTCAAGGAGGACAGCGTGGCGTTGTACGGTTTCCTGCGCGAGAGCGAACGGCTGCTGTTCCGTGCGTTGCAGAAGGTGAGCGGCATCGGCGCCAAGACCGCGCTCGCCGTGCTGTCCGGCGTGACCGTGGACGAGTTCCCGCGCCTGGTGCAGGCCGGCGACGTCGCCGCGCTGACGCGCATTCCGGGGGTGGGCAAGAAGACCGCCGAGCGCATCATCGTCGAGCTGCGTGATCGCGTCGACGGCATCGCCGCGCCGGCGCCGGGCGGCGGCGCACCGCGCGATGCCGCGACCGAGGCGGTCGTGGCGCTGCAGCAGCTCGGCTACAAGCCGACCGAGGCGGCGCGGCTGGTCAAGCAGGCCGCCGCGCCGGGCGATGCCGCCGAAGCCATCATCCGCAAGGCGCTCAAGGCCACCCTGCGGTAGCGAGGTCCTGCCATGACCGACGTCCTTCGTGCAGACCGCGCCGGCACGCGCCGCGACTTCGCGGCGTTCGCGCTCGGCGCGCTTGGCGTGGTCTACGGCGACATCGGCACGAGTCCGCTGTACACCGTGCAGACCGTGTTCGCCGAGCCCGGCATCGTCGCCGACGAGGTGAACATCCTCGGTGCGCTGTCGCTGATCTTCTGGGCGCTGGTGATGGTGGTCTCGCTCAAGTACGTGGTGTTCATCATGCGCGCCGACAACAAGGGCGAGGGCGGCATCATGGCGCTGATGGCGCTGGCCCGGCACGGCGCGCGCGGCAATGTGCGGCTGCGCTATGCCATCGTCATGCTCGGTCTGCTCGGCGCCGCGCTGTTCTACGGTGACGGCGTGATCACGCCGGCGATCTCGGTGTTGTCGGCGATGGAAGGCCTCAAGGTGGTGGCGCCGGAACTCGGCCGCTGGGTGGTGCCGGTCACGCTCGTCATCATCGTCGCCCTGTTCGTGCTGCAGCGGCGCGGCAGTGCCGGCGTCGGCGCGCTGTTCGGACCGATCATGCTGATCTGGTTCGCGACCATCGCCGCGCTCGGCGTGGTCGCGATCCTGCGCCAGCCGCGGGTGCTGTGGGCGCTCGACCCCTGGTATGGCGTCGAATTCTTCCGCGCCAACGGCTGGTACGGCTTCCTCGCGCTCGGCGGCGTGGTGCTGGCGATCACCGGCGGCGAGGCGCTGTACGCCGACATGGGCCACTTCGGCAAGAATCCGATCCGCTTCGCCTGGTTCGGCTACGTCTCGCCGGCGCTGGTGCTCAACTACTTCGGCCAGGGCGCGTTGCTGCTGTCGCGTCCCGGCGATGCGCAGGTGCTCGCCAATCCGTTCTATTCGCTGGTGCCGGGCTCGCTGCTGCTGCCGATGATCGTGCTGGCGACGATGGCCACGATCATCGCCTCGCAGGCGGTGATCTCGGGCGCGTTCTCGATGACCCGCGAGGCGATCCAGCTCGGCTTCTCGCCGCGCATGGAAGTCGTCCACACCTCGCGCCAGACGCAGGGCCAGATCTATCTGCCCTGGGTCAATCGCACGCTGGCGGTGATGATCCTCGGCGCCGTGCTCGGCTTCCGTTCGTCGGAGAACCTGGCCGCCGCCTACGGCATTTCCGTCACCGGCACCATGGCCATCACCACCTTGCTCGCCTTGATCGTGGCGCGACGCCTGTGGGGCTGGAGCCGCTGGCTCGTCGCCGTCTCCGGGCTCGTGTTCCTGACCATCGACATCGCCTTCTTCAGCGCCAACGCGATCAAGATCGAGCGCGGCGGCTGGTTCCCGCTCGCCCTCGGCGGTCTGGTCTTCCTGCTGCTGACCACCTGGCGGCGCGGCCGCGAACTGGTGATGCGCGAGCTCAAGCAGAGCGGTCTCGCGCTCGAGCCGTTCATCGCCAGTCTGGCCGCGCATCCGCCGCTGCGCGTCCCCGGCACGGCGGTGTTCCTCACCGCCAACGCCCACGCCGTGCCGAGCGCGCTGCTGCACAACCTCAAGCACAACAAGGTGCTGCACGAGCGCAACGTGCTGCTCACCGTCGAGACGCTGGAAACGCCGCAGGCCGAATACGGCGAGCGCAGCGAGATCACCGCGCTCGGCCACGATTTCTATCGCCTCACCCTGCGCTTCGGCTTCGCCGAGGACCCGGACATCCCCGCGGCGCTGCAGAGTTGCGCGGTCAAGGGACTGGATTTCGACCTGATGGACACGACGTTCTTCATCAGCCGCGAAACCGTGGTCGCCACCGATCGGCCCGGCATGCCGCTGTGGCGCGACAAGCTGTTCGCCTTCCTCGCGCGCAACGCGAGCTCCGCCACCGCATTCTTCCGCATTCCGGGCAACCGGCTGATCGAGCTCGGTACGCAGGTGGAGATTTGATGGAGGGGAGTAGGGAGTGGGGAGTAGGGAGTGGGGAGTAGGGAGTGGGGAGTAGGGAGTAGGCGCGATGGCAATCTGTTGGATATTTCCCACTTCCCACTCCCCACTTCCCACTCCCCGCCGAATGCCATAATGCCCGCATGACCGACCGCGTCATCTCCACCGCCGCCACCCGCGAAGACGAAGCGCTGGAACCGCGCATCCGTCCGCAGTGCCTGGCCGAGTACCTCGGCCAGCGCGCGGTGCGCGAGCAGCTCGCGATCTACATCGAGGCCGCGCGCCGGCGCGGCGAGGCGCTCGATCACGTGCTGGTCTTCGGTCCGCCCGGCCTCGGCAAGACCACGCTCGCGCACGTCATCGCCAACGAACTCGGCGTGCAGCTGCGCGCGACCTCGGGGCCGGTGATCGAGCGCGCCGGCGATCTCGCCGCGCTGCTCACCAACCTGCAGCCGCGCGACGTGCTGTTCGTCGACGAGATCCATCGCCTGTCGCCGGTGGTCGAGGAAATCCTCTATCCGGCGATGGAGGATCGGCAGATCGACATTTTGATCGGCGAAGGGCCGGCGGCGCGCTCGATCAAGCTCGATCTGCCGCCGTTCACGCTGGTCGGCGCGACCACCCGCGCCGGCCTGCTGACCTCGCCGTTGCGCGACCGTTTCGGCATCGTCCAGCGCCTGGAGTTCTACACCGCCGAGGAACTCGCCGGCATCGTGCGCCGCTCGGCGCGCATCCTCGGCATCGCCTGCGAGGACGACGGCGCCGGCGAGATCGCGCGCCGCGCGCGCGGCACGCCGCGCATCGCCAACCGGCTGCTGCGGCGCGTGCGCGACTATGCCGAGGTCCGCGGCGACGGCCGCATCAGCCGCGCCGCAGTGCTGGCGGCGATGCGCATGCTCGACGTCGACGACGAAGGCTTCGACGCGCTCGATCGGCGCCTGCTCGCCACCGTGATCGAACACTTCGACGGCGGCCCGGTCGGCGTGGAATCGCTCGCCGCGGCGCTGTCGGAGGAGCGCGGCACGATCGAGGACGTGCTCGAACCGTACCTGATCCAGCAGGGCTTCCTGATGCGCACCGCGCGCGGCCGCATGGCGACCGCCAAGGCCTATCGGCATCTGGGCTTGAAGCCGCCACGGCGCGCCGAGGCGGAGGACCTGTTCGAATCGCCGGGAATCGGCAATCGGGAATCGGGCATCGGGGACAGCGGATGAGCGCTCGTCCGACGGTGGTTGCCAACGTCGAAACCCAATCGCCGATGGCCGTCTTCCGCTGGCCCGTGCGCGTCTACTGGGAGGACACCGACGCCGGCGGCGTGGTCTACCACGCGAGCTATCTGCGCTTTCTCGAACGCGCCCGCACCGAGTGGCTGCGCGCGCAGAGCATCGAGCAGGCGCGGCTGCGCGCCGAGCGCGGCATCCTGTTCGTGGTGAGCGACATGCGCCTGCGCTTCCGCGCGCCGGCGCGGCTGGACGACGAGCTCGTCGCGACCATCGGCGCGTTCACCCGCCGTTCCGCATCGATCGCCTTCGCGCAATGTATACTCCGCCCGCGGGATGGCGTGACCCTGCTCGAAGCGGACGTGCGCGCGGCGTGCATCGACGCCGCCAGCTACCGGCCGTGCCGCATTCCGGATCATCTGTTCGTGGAGAACCCCAAGGCATGAATGGCGGCATCAATGTCATCGAACTCACGCTCAACGCCAGCCTGTTCGTCAAGGTGGTGATGGCGGTGTTGCTGGTGTTTTCGTTCCTGTCGTGGGTGATCATCTTCCGCAAGATGACCGTGCTCAACCGGGCGATGAAGGGCGCCGACGATTTCGAGGAGCGCTTCTGGTCCGGCGCCGATCTCGCCGGCCTGTTCCGCGACGTCACCGCCAACGGCGATCCGATCACCGGCATCGAGAGCATCTTCGAGGCCGGGTTCCGCGAATTCGCGCGCCTGCGCCAGCGCCGGCAGATGGATCCGCGCACCATCCTCGAGGGCGCGCAGCGCGGCATGCGCGTGGCGCTGACCCGCGAACTGGACCGGCTCGAGCAGAACCTCGAGTTCCTCGCCAACGTCGGTTCGATCAGCCCCTACGTCGGCCTGCTCGGCACGGTGGCCGGCATCATGGTGGCCTTCGTCGGCCTCGCCAACGTCAAGGAGGCGACCATCGCCATGGTCGCGCCGGGCATCTCCGAGGCGCTGATCGCCACCGCCATGGGCCTGATCGCGGCGATTCCGGCGGTGTGGGCGTACAACCGCTTCTCGACCAAGCTGGAACGCATCAGCACGCGCTACGACACCTTCGTCGAGGAGTTCTCCTCGATCCTGCAGCGCCAGGCGCACATCGATGAGGCGCGCTGACCCCGTGTGCCGGCACCATGCGTTGGAAGCACGACCATGCACCTGACGGCCCGCACGCGCCGACGCCGCAAGCTCAAGGCCGAGATCAACGTCGTGCCCTACATCGACGTGATGCTGGTGCTGCTCATCATCTTCATGGTGACGGCGCCGCTGCTCAATCTCGGCGTGGACATCCATCTGCCGCAGTCGACCGCCAAGGCGGTGCAGACCGAGAAGGAACCGATCCTGGTCAGCGTCGACCAGGACGGCAATTTCTATCTCACCCTGGGCGGCGCGCCGCGCGAGCCGATCGATGCCGACACGCTGGTGCGCAAGGTCTCGGCGTTCGTGCGCGAGAACCCGCAGGCGCCGGTCCTGATCGGCGGCGACGAACGCGTCGGCTACGGCAAGGTCTATCAGGCGATGGTGCTGCTGCAGCAGTCCGGCGTGCCGAAGGTCGGGCTGATGAGCCAGCCGGTGCAGGAGACCAAGCGCTGAACGATGGAAAGTCTTGCCGACAAGGCCCGCGCCTGCGCGTACGCGCTGATCGTGCACGTGCTGTGGGTGGCGCTGTTCTTCGGCGGTCTGCTGTGGACGCAGCGCACGCGCCCGCTGAGTCTGGCCGGCCCGGTGATCGAGGCCGAGCTGGTCGGCCTCGCCGCCGCGCCGAAGCCGCGCCCGGCGCGGCCGAAGCCGGCGCGGCCGAAGCCGGCGGCCGAGGAGGCGCCGAAACCGCCGCCGGCGCCGCCGCCGAGCGAGCCGCAGCGCGAGGACCGGGTCGAGCGCGAGAAGGTGGCCGAACTGGCGCGAGCGCAGGCCGAGGCCGCCGAGCGCGCGCAGGAGGAGCGTCGTCGCCAGGAGCAGGCGCTGCTGGAAAAGGAGCAGCGCGAGCTCAAGCAGCTCGAGGAGATCCGGCGCCAGCGCGAGGCGGCGGAGCGGCGCCTGAAGCTGGAGAAGGAGAAGCTGGCGCAGCTCAACGACCTCAAGAAGGCCAAGCCGGTGACCACGCCGCCGCAGCCGGTGGCGGAGGCGGAAACCGCGGTTTCGGGAACCAATGGCCGCGAAGACAGTCTGCAAGCGCAGTATTTCGCCGCGATCCAGAATGCGGTGACGCAGAACTGGTTGCGCCCGGAAAGCACCCAGCCGGGACTGCGCTGCATGCTGCACATCGTGCAGATTCCGGGCGGCGACGTGATCGGCGTGCAGGTGGGCAATCCGTGCAACGCCGATCCGCTGACCCGCAACTCGATCGAGCAGGCGGTCAAGCGCGCCTCGCCGCTGCCGTACAAGGGGTACGAGAAGGCGTTCACCCGCGATCTGAATTTCAACTTCACCTATGACGGATAGCCAAACCATGCCGAACCGCCGCTTCCCCGCGTTCCTGCTCGTCGCACTGATCGGTCTGCTCGGCGCGCCGTTGGTCTTCGCCCAGGGACTGACCAGCGAAGTGCCGACCATCGACATCAAGAATGGCACGGCGAGCGCCACGCCGATCGCGGTCGTGCCGTTCGCCTTCGAGGGCGCCGGCCTGCCGCCGGAGACCGACGTCGCCGACGTCGTGCGCAACGATCTCAACCGCTGCGGCCAGTTCCGCGCCCTGCCGAAGAACGACGTGGTCGAGTTCCCCACCCGCGGCAGCGAGATCAAGTTCGCCACCTGGAACATGCTCAAGCAGGCCTACCTCCTCGTCGGTCGCGAGATCCAGAATCCGACCGGCGAGATCCGCGTCGAGTTCGAGCTGTTCGACGTGCCCAAGCAGCAGCAACTGCTCGCGCTCGCCATCACCGGCCAGCCGACCGGACTGCGCGACGTGGCGCACCAGATCGCCGATCTCGTCTATGAGAAGATCACCGGCGTGCGCGGCGCGTTCTGGACCCGCATCGCCTACATCATCTCCACCGGCGTCGGCGCGAATCTGAGCTACGCACTGATGGTGGCCGATTCCGACGGCTACAACCCGCAGACCGTGGTGCGCTCGCACGAGCCGCTGCTGTCGCCGGCGTGGTCGCCGGACGGCCGCAAGCTCGCCTATGTCTCGTTCGAGCGCGGCAATTCCTCGATCTACATCCAGGAGATCGCCACCGGCTCGCGCGAGATCGTCTCCAGCAGCAAGGGCATCAACGGCGCGCCGGCGTTCTCGCCGGACGGCACGCGGCTCGCGCTGACCCTGTCCTACGGCGGCAATCCGGACATCTACGTGCTCGATCTCGCCGGCCGCCACACGACCCAACTCACCAAGCACTTCGCCATCGACACCGAGCCGACCTGGATGCCGGACGGGCAGAGCCTGGTGTTCACCTCCGATCGCTCCGGCAAGCCGCAGCTCTACCAGGTGCCGGTCGGCGGCGGCGACGCCACCCGCATCACCTTCCAGGGCGAATACAACGCCAACGCCTCGATTTCCTGGGACGGCAAGCGCATCGCTATGGTGCAAGGCAGCGGAAACGTGTATCGTATTGCGGTTTTGGATCGAGCAACAGGCGAGGCGACGGCGATCTCGCCCGGCAGCCTGGACGAGCACCCGAGCTTCGCCCCGAACGGAAGCATGATCCTGTATGCCGCGACGGAAGGTTCCCGCGGCGTGCTGTACGCCGTCTCGGCGGACGGCCGGGTGCGTCAGCGCCTGGTGCTGGCCGACGGCGACGTGCGCGAGCCGGCCTGGTCGCCATACCGTCAGCGTGGACCATGACCCCCGCCGTCGCCGCGGAGCCACCGCTTTTTCCTGACAACCGCTACATGAGGCCAACAAGATGAAACTCCCGATTCGCGTCCTTCTGACCGCCGCTGTCGCCAGCGCCACCCTGATCGCCTGCAGCAGCAACAAGCCGAAGACCGCGCCGCCGAGCGCCGGCCCGACCACGACCACCACCCCGCCGCCGAGCACCGGCGGCAAGTACACGGTCGAGAGCCTGGACACCGATTCCTGCCTGCGTCAGCGCGCGATCTACTTCGATTTCGACAAGAGCGAGATCAAGTCGGAGTTCCAGGCCCAGGTCGCCTGCCACGCCGCGTATCTGCGCCAGTTCCCGGGCGCGCGCGTGACCCTCGAAGGCAACGCCGACGAGCGCGGCACGCGCGAGTACAACCTCGGCCTCGGCGAGCGCCGCGGCAACGCCGTGTCGAGCGCGCTGGTGGCCGCCGGCGCGTCGGCGAGCCAGCTCAACGTGGTGAGCTACGGCGAGGAGCGTCCGGTGTGCAAGGAGCACAACGAGACCTGCTGGCAGAAGAACCGCCGCGTCGACATCGTCTACACGGCCAAGCAGTAATCCGCCGCACGCAGCACGAAGGGCCGGCGCACGCGGCCCTTCGCCTTTTCCGGAGTTCACGATGCGCACTACCCCGAGCTCCTTCGCCAGTGTCGCGGCCGCCGTCGCGTTGGCGGCAACCGCCTTCGTCGCCCCCGTCCACGCCCAGCGCCTGAGTCTGGCCGAGCGCGTGACCAAGCTCGAACAGCAGGTGCAGGGGCAGGGCGGCGCCCAGGCCAACATCGAACTGGTCAACCAGATCAATGCGCTGCAATCGCAGGTGCAGACCCTGCAAGGTCAAGTCGAGGAACTGCGCCACCAGCTCGACGAGATGAAGAGCCGGGCGAAGGAGCAGTACATCGATCTCGACTCGCGCATCGGCCGTCTCGAAGGCCGCAACCCGAACGCGGCGCCCGCGCCGGCGCCGACCAACGCGCCGAGCGGCCAATTGCCCGACGTCACCCTGGGCGGCACCGCCGCGTCCGCCGCCGCGCCTGCGCCTGCGAACACCGCGCCGGCTGCGCCCGCCGCGCCGGCGGCGTCCGCCGCGACGAACACCACCACGCCGCCGGCACCGACCGGCAGCCCGGAAGATGCCAAGTCCGCCTACGACCAGGCGTTCAATGCGCTCAAGGACGGCCGCTACGCCGAGGCAGCGCGGCGCTTCCAGACGTTCATCGAGCAGTACCCGAACCACGAGCTGACGCCGAACGCGTATTACTGGCTGGGCGAATCGTATTACGTCACCCAGAACTACCCGATCTCGATGGATACCTTCCACAAGCTCTTGGCGCAGTATCCGAACAGCCAGAAGGCGCCGGATGCGCTGCTCAAGATCGGCTACTGCCAGTACGAGCTGAAGCAGTGGAGCCAGGCCGAGGCGACCTTGAACCAGGTGCTGCAGAAATATCCGAACACGACCGTCGCCAACCTGGCCCAGGGGCGCCTGCGCGCGCTCAAGCTCGAGCAGCACTGAGCGGCGCGCCGGCGCCGCGCCGGCCGGTCATGTCCGAACGGACCCCTGCTTCCTCGCCGCGCCTGCGCGTCAGCGAGATCTTCCACTCCCTGCAAGGCGAGGCGCGCGACGTCGGCCGGCCGACGGTGTTCGTGCGCCTGACCGGCTGCCCGCTGCGGTGCGTCTGGTGCGACACGGCCTATGCGTTCCACGGCGGCGAATGGCGCGACCTCGACGCGATCCTGGGCGAAGTGGAAAAGTATAAAACGCGGCACGTCTGCGTCACCGGCGGCGAGCCGCTGGCGCAGAAGCGTTGCCTCGATCTGCTCGCGCGGCTGTGCGACGCCGGCCACGAGGTGTCGCTGGAGACTTCCGGCGCGCTCGACGTCGGCGCGGTCGATCCGCGCGTGGTCAAGGTCATGGACCTGAAGGCGCCCGGCTCCGGCGAGGTCGCGCGCAACCTGTGGCGCAATCTCGACCGGCTCACGCCGCGCGACCAGATCAAGATCGTGCTGGCCGACCGCGCCGATTACGACTGGGCCTGCGCCGTGCTGCGCGAGCGGCGGCTGGCCGAGCGTTGCGAGGTGCTGTTGTCGCCGGTGTGGGGCAAGCTCGCGCCGCGCGAGCTCGCCGAATGGATCCTCGCGGATCGTCTGCCGGTGCGAATGCAGGTCCAGTTGCACAAGTTGCTGTGGGGCGAGATGCCGGGGCGATGAGGATGGCGCGCGTGGTATACGAGTACACTCCGTCGGCGGCCGCGGCGCTGGTCACGGTCGCTCGCGGCGCGCGAGGCACGCGCCCATGATCCGCCGCGCCGTGGTGCTCGTCTCCGGCGGCATGGATTCGGCCGTCACCCTCGCGCATGCGCGCGCGCAGGGCTTCGCCTGCCACGCCTTGAGCGTCGCCTACGGTCAGCGTCATGCCGCGGAGCTGGCGGCCGCGGCGCGCGTCGCGCGTGCGCTCGGTGCAGTCGAGCACAAATGCGTCGACGTGGATCTGCGCCGCATCGGCGGCTCGGCGCTGACCGACGACATCGCCGTGCCGGAAGCCGGCGGCAGCGGCATCCCGGTCACCTACGTGCCGGCGCGCAACACGATCCTGCTCGCGATCGCGCTCGGCTGGGCCGAGGTGCTCGGCGCGCGCGACCTGTTCTGCGGCGTCAACGCCATCGACTATTCCGGCTATCCCGACTGCCGGCCCGAATTCATCGCCGCGTTCGAGCGACTGGCCGAGCTCGCCACCAAGGCCGGCGTCGAGGGCGCGCGCTTTCACGTGCACGCGCCGCTGATCCGGATGCGCAAGGCCGACATCGTGCGCGCGGGGCTCGAACTCGGCGTCGATTTCGCGATGACCGTTTCGTGTTACCAAGCCGACGCCGCCGGCCGCGCCTGCGGCCGCTGCGATGCCTGCCGCCTGCGCGCGCAAGGCTTCGCCGAGGCCGGCGTCGCCGATCCGACGCTCTATCGCGACTCCGGCGCGCAAGGATAAAATACGCAGCCCGCGTGGCGCGGCACGCCGCGCGAATCGTGGCCGCGCCGGTTCCGAGGTTCGCGGCCGCAGAGCAAGGCGCTCGCGGATGCGCGCGTGCGCGGTTTTCCCATGGGCCGTTAGCTCAGCCGGTAGAGCAGCGGACTTTTAATCCGTTGGTCGCAGGTTCGACTCCTGCACGGCCCACCACTCCCCATCGGCATTTGCGTTGTTCCGCCTCGCGCTGAGGCGGCTGCTCGATCGCGACATCCGAATCAATGGCCGCATGCGTGGCAATCGGGTTTGGTGCTCCGGCCGGGGTGGGCGCGAAGGCGACGTCGTTCCGATGGATCGCGAGCAGCGGCTACACTACAGTTGTGCGGAGGACAAGGGGGTCTGAAATCCAATGTTTAGTGGTCGTTCTCCGAAATGATGAAGCCAACGACTTTTGTCGCGATTGCGCTGGGCTCGTTCATCGCTGGGAAGGCGTTGGGGACGACGCACTTCCCGCCACTTCGAATCCCGAAGCCGGATGGTCCAAACGGACCCGTGCCTGGTTGTTTCGGGGCAAGCGTTGCCATTGCCGGCAAGTTCGCGTTCGTCGGTGACCCCTGCGAACCCTCGCCGACGGAGAGCGGCGCTGGGGCGGTCTACCGTCTGAAGCGTTCGGGTGCTGGCTGGGCCGTCGATCGACGATTCGACACCGCGCAAGCCGCGTACTACGGCGCCTTCGGTACTTCGCTTGCAATCCGCTACAACAAGTTGGCGATCGGAGCGCCGGGGGAGGGGACAGGCGGTGTCGTACATGTCTTCGATGACGCCTTCAGCGACACGCTGTCTCTCGCCAACGTGATCAAACCGTTTTTCCCGGCTCCCGGCGCGGGCTTCGGCGCATCGGTCGCTCCGTTATTCAGTGCTTTTTTCGGTGGATTCGTGATCGGCGCACCCTACGGCGCTTGCCCGAGCGGGGGAGCGGGCGGATTTGCCTATCCGACATGGGATTCCAACGTGTACGCGTGCAACCCGGAGGTGGGTGAATCTGCGCGATTCGGTTCGGCGGCGATGAGTTTCGGCAAGCAAGTCCTGATCGGCGCGCCGGGATCTGATTCGCAAGGTCCAAGCGGCGCGGCCTATCTGGTTGACATGGGTGTTTTCGGATTCGAGTCCCCGAAGATCGTCTCGCAATTCGTACCGAGTGATCCCGCGATCGGGCGGCGGTTTGGCGTCTCGCTCGCTACCAACGGCTCGGTGATCGCGATTGGCGCGCCCGTCAGCGTTGCTCCCGGCAGCGGGGAGGTCTGGGTGTATCGCGGAAGCGTTCCGAACTGGTATGTCGACGCGATACTGGTCGAGCCCGTATCGAGCCCTACGCCATCTTTCGGACGCGGTGTTGCACTTTCCGGTGACGTGTTGTGGGTTGGCAGTCCGAACACGCCTGGCGGTGGCGCGGTCTACGAATTCGTCGGTGGCATGGGAAGCTGGGCGGCATCGTACACGTTCGCCCCGGAACCCGCCGATGCGAGTGCCGGTTTGGGCACAGCGCTTGCCGCCGACGGTGCGACGTGGATCGCCGGCGCGCCTGCCGCCATGCCCGCAGGAGGGCCGTACACCGGCGCGGTATACATTTCCGCAGACGACTATCTGTTCACGGACAACTTTGAATAGCGGTCTCCAGGAAGACGCGACACCGGCGCGCGCTGCGGTAGTTGACCTCGGTCACTAACGCCAACACTGACGTCTGGTTGGCTCACACGCCATTGCGGCGATCGCACGGTTCCTTGTCGCCGCGTTCCAGTCGGCGCCAACGGTGCTCCGCCTTCGCTATGTCTCGGCGCGTTGATGCCGTAGATCCCTTGGCGCTTGACACGCAAGTATTCCATTGCCTATCATTCAGGCAAGTGATTACTTGCATATACGCCATGGCGGAGCGCCGCGACCACGATCGACTGTTCAAGGCCCTGCCCGATCCCAGCCGGCGCAAGCTGCTCGATCTGCTGCACGCGCACGACGGCCGCACCCTCAATGATCTCTGCGAGCACCTCGACATGACGCGGCAGGGCGTGACCCAGCATCTCGACGTGCTGGAGGCGGCCAACCTGGTCGCCACCGTGCGGCGCGGCCGCGAGAAGCTGCACTTCCTCAATCCGGTGCCGTTGCAGGAAATCCACGAGCGCTGGATCGCCAAGTTCGAAAAGCCGCGCCTCAAGGCGTTGTCCCACCTGAAACGACGATTGGAGAAGACCGATGGCTAGATCGACGTTCGTCTATGTGACCTACATCCGCACCACGCCGGAAAGGCTGTGGTCCGCACTGACCACGGACACGGAGTTCATGCGGCAGTACTGGTTCGGCATGCACTGCGAGAGCGAGTGGACGACGGGCGCGTCGTGGCAACTCGTTTCCAGCAGCGGCGAGGTCTTCGACGCCGGCGAGATCGTCGCCGCCGAGCCGCCGCGGCGCCTGGTGATCCGCTGGCGGCACCAAAAGCGGCCCGAGCTCACGGCCGAGGGCGATTCGCTGTGCACGATGGAACTCGAGTCGAGCGGGACGGCGGTCAAGCTCACCATCACCCACACCATCGAGCGGGAACACTCGAAACTGATCGAGGCGGTATCCGGCGGCTGGCCGAAGCTCCTGTCCAATCTGAAGTCCCTGCTGGAGACGGGCGCCCTCGCGCTGGCGGAGCCCTATCCGGCCGCCGATGCGGCAAGGAGCTGACCATGGCAACGAGGAACAACGAGCGCCGCGTCGGTTTGGCGGCGCTCACCTACATCTCGCAGCCGCGCGTGGTCGCCCGCGTGATCGAAGCCGCCGCGCACGCCGTGCCGTGAGCGGCACGAGCGCCACGGGCCCCCGCGATCGAAGCGGGGCGTCGGCTCGCGGATCGTCGGACGCTCAGGGCGCGGCGCAATCGAACGGCAGCCAGGCCGCGAGGTGCGGTGCGCCGTGGGCGACGAGCCACGGTCCGCCGGCGGTGAGCACGGCGCCGAGCAGCAGGGCGACGCCGACGGCGGAACGCACGCCTGCGCGCGCGAGCACGCGCAATCCGGCGTGCGCGCCGAAGGCGCCGGCCAACACCGCGGGCACGGTGCCGAGACCGAAGGCGAGCATGATCGCGGCGCTTCGCCACGGGTCGAGACTGAGCCAGGCGACGAGCAGCACGGAGTAGACGAAGCCGCACGGCATCCAGCCCCAGATCGCGCCGAAGGCGAGCGCCTGGCCGAGGTGCCGTATCGGCAACAGGCGCCGCGCCAGCGGCGCGAGCCGCCGCCACAGCGCGCCGCCGATCGCGGCATCGACGCCGCGGCCGCGCGCGAGCATCGCCAGAGCGACGGCCGCGATCACCGCGGCGCTGAGTCCGCGCAATGCGACGCGCACGGTTTCCTGATCGACCGCGCGCACCAGCCACGCGCCGGCGCCGGCGAGACTCGCGCCCGCCAGCGCGTAGCTCGCGATGCGTCCGAGTTGCACGCCGGCCAGCAGCCGCCAGGGCGTGCCGCCGCGGGCGTCGCGGCGCAGGCCAATGGCGAGCGCCGCGCTCAAGCCGCCGCACATCAGCAGACAATGCCCGCTCGCCAGCAGGCCCAGCACGAACGCGGCCGACAGGGTGAGCGTGCCGTTCACGGCGCCTCGCGCGACGCTTGCGTCGACGGCAGTTGTGGCTGCGCGCGCGGCGCTTGGTCGTCCTCGAGCGGCGTCAGCGCGGGCGTGTCGAGGTCGTCGAACTGGGCGTGATCGACGCTCCAGAAGAACGCCCACACGCCGAGCGCGAGCAGCACCACGCTGAGCGGAATCAGCACGAGCAGGATGTTCATGTCGGCGCCACTCCGGAAGGCAGCGCGAGCGGCGCCGCCGCCGCGGTCGCCGGGACGGCCGGGCGCGGCACGCGGATGCGCAGCGAATTGAGCACGACCGCGAGCGAACTCAGCGACATGCCGATCGCCGCCAGCCACGGCGGCACCAGACCCGCGGCGGCGAGCGGTATCGAAGTGAAATTGTATACCAGCGCCCAGCGCAGGTTCTGGCGCAGGATGCGCACCGTGTGCGCGGCGATCCGGCGGCCGTCGATCAGCGCGCCGAGCCGGTCGCCGGCGAGCACGAGGTCGGCGCTGGCCTGGGCGAGATCCGCGCCGCCGCCGAGGGCGATGGCGAGGTCCGCGCCGGCCAGCACCGGCGCGTCGTTGATGCCGTCGCCGACCGCGCCGACCACCGCGCCGCCGGCGCGCAGTTCGGCGAGCCGCGCCAGCTTCGCCGCCGGCGTGACGCGCGCGCGCCAGACCGCGATGCCGAGGCGCCGGGCGATCGCGGCGACGCGGCCGGCGTCGTCGCCGCTGGCGATTTCCGGTTCGATCCCGTCCGCGCGCAATGCGGCGACGGTGGTGGCGGCGTCGGCGCGGAGTCGCTCGCGCAATTGGAAATGGGCGCACGCGCCGCTGGCATCGGCCAGCCACACGCCGTCGTCCGCGTCGTCGCCCGCGGTCGCGTCGAGCGCGAACGCGCGCTGGCCGAGGCGGTAGTGCCGGCCTTCCACGACGCCTTCGACGCCGGCGCCGACGACGCCCTCGAGCGCGCTCGCGTGGAGCGGCGGCCGGCCGCGCGCGGCGGTGCGCAGGGCGTGCGCGATCGGGTGCGGATTGGCTGCCTCGAGCGCGGCGGCGATGCGCAGACAACGCGCTTCGGACCAGCCGCCGAACGTTTCGACGCCGCACAATTCGGGCTGCGCATCGGTCAGCGTGCCGGTCTTGTCGAACACGAGGCGGGTGATGCGGGTGAGCTTCTCGAGGGCGTCGGCTTTCACCACCAGCACGCCGCAGCGCGCGAGCACGGCGGTGGCGCGCGTCGTCGCCGCCGGCACGGCCAGCGCGAATGCGCACGGGCAGGCCACCACCAGCACCGCCAGCGCCGCCGGAAACGCGCGCGCCGCGTCGGCCCAGGTCCAGAATGCCGCGGTCAGCGCGGCGAGCAGCAGCACGCCGCCGACGAACCGCGCGGCGAGCACGTCGCTGTCGCGCAGCCAGCGCGGGCGCTGGCGGCCGGCGCGGCCGACCAGGCGCACGATCGCGGACAGCACGGTGTCGGCGCCGATCCGCCGCACGCGCAGTTCCACCGGGCCGCCGAGCACGGTGCTGCCGGCGAGCAACACCTCGCCGGCGCGGCGCAGGCGCGGCGTCGCCTCGCCGGTCAGCAGCGACTCGTCGACGCGGCACGACGGGTCCAGCAGCTCGCCGTCGGCGGCGATCGTGCCGCCGGCCGCGACGCGGATCACGTCGCCCGGTTCGAGCTCCGCGGTGCCGACGGTTTCGAACGCGCCGCTCGCGGTGCGTCGCGCGGCGAGCGCCGGCTGCAGGCGGGCGAGCGCATCGACCACATCCGCGGCACGATGCCGCGAGCGCATCTCGAGGTAGCGCGCCGCGAGCAGCAGGAACACGAACATGCTGGCCGAATCGAAATACACCTGCGCGCCGCCGCGCACGGTTTCGATCACGCTGGCGAGATAGACCAGCAAAACAGCGAGCGCCACCGGTGTATCCATGCCGAGCCGGCGCGCCGCGAGCTCGCGTGCGGCGCCGCGCAGGAACGGCGCGCCGGCGTACAGCACCACCGGGGTGGTCACCAGGAGGCCGAGCCAGCGGAAGAAGTCGCGTGTGCTCGGGTCCATGCCGGCGAACGCGCCGGCGTAGAGCGCGACCGCGTACATCATCGCCTGCATCATGCCGAGACCGGCCACGGCCAGGCGTTTGAGCGCCGCGCGCTGCTCGGCGCGCGCGAGCGCATCCAGCGTCTCGGCGTTGAGCGGCTGCGGCTCGAAGCCGAGCCGCGCGAGCTCGGCGAGGATCGCGCTCAGCGCGATCCGCGACGGATGCCAGACGAGCTGCAGGCGCTTCGCCGCGAGGTTGGGATTGACCTCGTCGAGACCCGGCAGCGCGCCGAGCGCGCGCTCGATCAGCCAGCCGCAGGCCGCGCAGCGCAGCCCCTGCACCAGCACGCAGACTTCGGCGCGACCGTCGGCGTGCTCGCGCACGTACAGCCGCCGCAGCGCGGGACGATCCCACGCGGCGAAATCGGCGCCGCTGCGCGCGCGCGCCGCCGGTTCGCTGCGCAGGCGGTAGTAGTCGGCGAGACCGAGGCTGGCGATCCACTCCGCCGCCGCCCGGCAGCCGATGCAGCACACCGCCCGCGCCGCGTCACCCACGCGCGCCGTGAGTCGCGTGCCGGGCGGAATCGGCTCGCCGCAGTGGAAGCAGGTCGGCGCGGGCGTGGTCATGGCTCAAGGCGTGGCGTCGTCGGCCGCGCGCGTGGCCGCGCTCGGCGGCAGCGGCGCGGCGATCGGCGCGGCTGCGCCGGGCAGTTCGTCGCGATGCGCGAAGGCGGTGCCGACCAGCGCGAGCGAACCGGCGATGGTGCCGGCGAGCAGCGCGATCATCAGCCATACTTCCGGCACGCGGAACCAGGGACTCTCATTGGCGTTCGGGTTCATGGGTCTGCTCGTGTTCGCTGGGGGCGAAGAATTCGGTGCGGGTTCCGGCCTCGACCGCGCCGTCGTCGCTGCGCACATCGAGTGCCACGGGTTGCCGGCCGCGCATCGTGCGGTCCGTGGCGCGCAGGGTGAGCGGCACACTGGCCACTCGACCGGCGGCGACCTCGACCGCGCTCCGGCCGACGATCGTCAGGCGCGATTCGTCCGGCAGCGCGATCCGCAGCCGCAGCGGCCGCTCGGTCTTGTTGACGAGCTTGAGCGTGTAGCTGTTCTCGACGCCGGCGGCGGTCTCGCGGAAAAGCGCGTTGCGATCGTGCAGCGCCTCCACGATCAGCGCGGCGCGATGACTCACGCCCCAGGCGAACGTCGCCAGCATCGCGCCGAGCAGGCCGCCGTAGATCAGCGTGCGCGGCCTGAGCACGCGGCGCGGTCTGCCGGCGAGCATGTTCTCGGTGGTGTAGCGGATCAGGCCGCGCGGATAGCGCATCTTGTCCATCACCGCATCGCAGGCGTCGATGCACGAGGCGCAGGCAATGCACTCGATCTGCAGGCCGTCGCGGATGTCGATGCCGGTGGGGCAGACCTGCACGCAGGCGGCGCAATCGATGCAATCGCCGAGGCCGAGCGCGGCGCGGTCGGCGTCCTTGCGGCGCGCGCCGCGCGGTTCGCCGCGCGCGGCGTCGTAGGAGATGATCAGCGTGTCGCGGTCGAACATCGCGCTCTGGAAGCGCGCGTAGGGGCACATGTACTTGCACACCTGCTCGCGCAGGTAGCCGGCGTTGCCGTAGGTGGCGAAGCCGTAGAACAGGATCCAGAATGTCTCCCAGCCGCCCGGCGTGCCGTCGGCGATGGCGCGGGCGAGGTCGCGGATCGGCGTGAAAAAGCCGACGAAGGTGACGCCGGTCCACAAGGAGAAAATTACCCAAAGCGCCTGTTTTATACTTTTGCGCATAACCTTTTCGCGCGTCCACGGCCCGGCGTCCAGCTTGATGCGCTGGTTGCGGCGGCCTTCGCAGACGCGCTCGATCCACAGGAACACCTCGGTCCACACCGTCTGCGGGCAGGCGTAGCCGCACCACAGCCGTCCGGCCAGCGCGGTGAAGAAGAACAGGCTCAAGCCGGCGACGATCAGCAGCCACGCCAGCCAGAAGAAATCCTGCGGCCAGAAGGTCAGCCCGAAGACGTGGAACTTGCGCGCCGGCAGATCGAACAGCACCGCCTGGTGGCCGTTCCAGGACAACCACGGAAACAGATAGAAGATGCCGAGCAGCACGAACACCGCGGCCAGACGCAGGCGCGCGTAGCGGCCGTCGATCTCGCGCGGATAGACCTTCGGCTGCGCGGCGTAGAGCGTGTCGCCGGCGTTCGGTGCGAGCAGGTGCGCGAGCGGTTTCATGTCGCGTCGTCGCCGCGCCGTCGTGGCGGCAGGAAGTGGCCGAGCAGCAGCGCCGAGAACAGGCTCGAGCCGAAGGTGCAGGCCCAGAAGCCGAAGAAGCCGAGGCTGTAGCCGAGCTCGCGCGACAGCGCGAGGTGCGGCCAGGCGATGGCGGCGAGTTCGACCGGATCGACCAGCGCGAAGAACACCATCGTCGCCACGCCCGCCGCGAAGAACGAAGGCCAGGCGACCGCGCCCCAGCGCCAGGCCGCGGCGCTCATGGCGCCTGCCCGGCCGGCGCGACCGGCTTCGACTGCGCCAGCACCCAGGCCGCGACCAGGCGCGCGCGGTCCTTGCCGAGCACCGGCTCCCACGCCGGCATCTGGCCGCTGCGACCGTTGCGGATCGAAGTCTTGATCTCGTCCAGGCTGCCGCCGTACAGCCAGATGTCGTCGGTGAGATTCGGCGCGCCGATCAGCGGATTGCCCTTGCCGTCGGCGCCGTGGCAGGCGACGCACACGGTGAGGTAGCGCGCCTTGCCGGCCGCGGCGAGCTTCTCGTCCGCCTTGCGCCCGGACAAGCTGAGCACGTAGTTCGCCACCTCCTCGACGCCGGCCTCGCCGAGTGCGGCGCCGAGCGGCGGCATCACGCCGTTGCGGCCGCGCAGGATCGAGGTCAGCACCGCCTCCGGCGCGCCGCCGTACAGCCAGTCGTCGTCGGTGAGGTTCGGATAGCCCTTCGCGCCGCGCGCATCCGAGCCGTGGCACGCCGCGCAGTTGTTGGCGAACACGTTGTGGCCGACGTCCAAGGCTTTCGGATCGTTCGCCAGCGCCTCGAGCGGCAGATCGCGGAACTGCGCGAACAGGCTTTCGAGTTTGCGGTTCGCCGCGGCGAGATCGGCGCCGACTTCCTTGCCGGAGGTCCAGCCGAGCATGCCCGCATTCGCGCCGAGTCCCGGATAGAACGCGAGATACAACGCGCCGAACACCACCGTGAGCAGGAACAGGCCGAGCCACCACAACGGCAGCGGATGATTGAGTTCGGTGAGATCCTCGTCCCAGGTGTGGCCGGTGGTCTGGCCGGCGCCGCCCGCCTTGGCGCGCGCGGTGGCGAGCAGCAGCCACACCAGCGCGGCGATGCTGCCGAGCGTGAGGACGACGATGAACAGGCTCCAGAAGGTGCTCATGCGCGCGACTCCCCGCTCGGATCCTCGATCAGGGGAAGCTTGGCCGCGGCGGCGAAATCCTCGCGCCGGCCTCGGCTCCAGGCCCAGGCGACCAGGCCGAGGAACAGCGCGATCAGGATCGCGGTGAGAATGCCGGTCATCATGGTGGCGTCTCCTTCGGCGCGAATTTGCCGAGACCTTGCAGATAGGCGATCAGCGCATCGAGCTCGGTCTTGCCGTTCACCGCCGCGGCGACGGAGGCGAAATCCGCTTCGCTGTACGGATCGCCGAGGCGGGCGAGACCGCGCATGTGCGATTCGACCTCCGCCGCCGACACCTGGGCCTTCGCCAGCCACGGGAAGCCGGGCATGTTGGATTCCGGCACGACGCTGCGCGGGTCGAGCAGATGCACGCGCTGCCATGCGTCGCTGTAGCGACCGCCGATGCGGGCGAGATCGGGGCCGGTGCGCTTGCTGCCCCACTGGAACGGCCGGTCGTAGACCGATTCGCCGGCGACGGAGTAATGGCCGTAGCGCTGCACGTCGGAGGCGAGCGCGCGGACCATCTGCGAATGGCAGTTGTAGCAACCCTCGCGGACGTAGATGTCGCGTCCGGCGAGGGCGAGCGGCGGATAGGGCTTGAGCCCCGGCACCGGCTCGATCACCTGGGCCTGGAACATCAGCGGCACGATCTCGACCAGGCCGCCGATGCTGATGACGAGCAGCGTGAGCACGGCCATCAGGCCGATGTTCTTCTCGATCAGGGCATGATTCATGGCGGTCTCCTCAGGCCGCGACCGCGGTGGGAATCGGCACCGGCGCCGGCGCGCGCACGCCGCGCCAGGTGCGCCAGACGTTCCAGGCCATGATGAACATGCCGGCGAGCACGAGCAGGCCGCCGAGCAGGCGGGTGACGTAGAACGGGTGCGTCTGCGCCAGCGACTCGATGAAGGTGTAGGTGAGCGTGCCGTCGGGGTTGGTCGCGCGCCACATCAGGCCCTGCATCACGCCGGCGATCCACATCGAGGCGATGTAGACGACGACGCCGATCGTCGCGATCCAGAAGTGCAGGTCGATCAACCGGGTCGAATACATGCGCTCGACGCCGAGCAGGCGCGGGATCATGCAGTACAGCGAACCGATCGAGATGAACGCCACCCAGCCGAGCGCGCCGGAATGCACGTGGCCGATGGTCCAGTCGGTGTAGTGCGACAGCGCGTTGACGGTCTTGATCGACATCATCGGCCCCTCGAAGGTCGACATGCCGTAGAACGACAGCGCCACGATCATGAACTTGAGCACCGGATCGGTGCGCAATTTGTGCCACGCGCCGGACAGGGTCATGATGCCGTTGATCATGCCGCCCCACGACGGCGCGAGCAGGATCAGCGAGAACACCATGCCGAGCGACTGCGCCCAGTCGGGCAGCGCGGTGTAGTGCAGGTGGTGCGGGCCGGCCCACATGTACACCGCGATCAGCGCCCAGAAGTGCACGACCGAGAGGCGGTACGAATAGATCGGCCGTTGCGCCTGCTTCGGCACGTAGTAGTACATCATGCCGAGGAAGCCGGCGGTGAGGAAAAAGCCGACCGCGTTGTGGCCGTACCACCACTGCACCATCGCATCGACCGCGCCCGAATACACCGGATACGATTTCCACAGCGACACCGGCAGCGCCAGATTGTTGACGATGTGCAGCACCGCCACGGTGAGGATGAACGAGCCGTAGAACCAGTTCGCCACGTAGATGTGCTTGACCCGGCGCCGGGCGATGGTGCCGAAGAAGACGATGCCGAAGACGATCCAGACGACGGCGATGAGCAGGTCGATCGGCCATTCCGGCTCGGCGTATTCCTTGGCCTGGGTGATGCCGAGCGGCAGCGTGATCGCCACCGCGACGATCACCGCCTGCCAGCCCCAGAACACGAACGCGGCGAGCCGGTCGCCGAACAGGCGCGTCTGGCAGGTGCGCTGCACGACGTGGAACGCGGTGCCCATCAGCGCGCAGCCGCCGAAGGCGAAGATCACGGCGTTGGTGTGCAGCGGCCGCAGCCGACTGTAGGTGAGATACGGGATGTCGAAGTTGAGCGCCGGCCAGGCGAGCTGGGCGGCGATGAAGGCGCCGACGCCCATGCCGACGATGCCCCACAGGATCGTGGCGATGACGAACTGGCGCACCACCTTGTCGTTGTAGGTCGAGGAAAGGTCCATGCGAACTCCGCGCGGCGGGGATCGCGCGCAGTTTCGGCGACGCCGGTCGCGGAGGAATTGATCGAAGTCAAATGCGCGCGTTGCCGCGCGGCGGAGACGCTCAGCGCGCGCCGTGCAGGGCGGCGAGCACCGGCGCGGCCTGGGCCTCGCGACCGAGCGCGCGCGCCACGCGCGCCAGCGCCTCGCCGAGGTCGGCGGCGTTGCCGGCGCACAGCGTGGCGTGGCCGACCTTGCGTCCGGCGCGCGGCGACTTGCCGTAGTCGTGCCAGTGGCCGCGGGGTTCGCGCAGCACCGGGCCGGCGTCCGGCAATTGGCCGATCCAGTTCAACATCACGCTGACGCCGAGCGCGGCGGTGTCGCCGAGCGGCAGGCCGAGCACCGCGCGCACGTGGTTCTCGAACTGGCTGCACGGCGCGCCTTCGATGGTCCAGTGGCCGGAGTTGTGCACCCGCGGCGCCATCTCGTTGCCGAGCAGCTTGCCGTCGCGCACGAACAGCTCGAGCGCGAACACGCCGACGTAGTCGAGATGCTCGGCGATGCGGCGGGCGTGGTGGGTGGCGAGCTCGGCGAGGCCGGCGGCGTCGGGCGCCGGCGCCAGACTGGCGGACAAAATGCCGTCGCTGTGCCAGTTCTGGACCAGCGGATAGGTGGCGAATGCGCCGTCGCGGCCGCGCACGGCGACCACCGAGACCTCGCGCTCGAACGCCACCCAGGCTTCCAGGATCGACGGCGCGCCGCCGAGCGCGCGCCAGGCGGCGTCGATGTCGTCGGCGCTGCGCAGGCGGAACTGGCCCTTGCCGTCGTAACCGAGCCGGCGCGTCTTCAGCACCGCGGGAAAGCCGATCGTGGCCGCGGCGCGGACGAGATCCTCGCGGCTGTCGACGGTGGCGAACGCCGGCGTCTCCAGGCCGAGTTCGCGGAACATGGATTTCTCCGCCAGCCGATCCTGCGCCAGCGCCAGCGCGCGCGGATTCGGCGAGACGCGGGTATGTTCGGTCAGCCAGTGCGCGGTGTCGGCCGGCACGTTCTCGAAGTCGAACGTGGCGACGTCGATCTGTGCGGCGAATCGTTCCAGCGCGGCGAAGTCGCGCCAGTCGGCGACCAGCAGCGGCGCGACCTGCCCGGCGCAGGCGTCGGCGACGTTGTCGACGATGAGGAACCGCACGCCGAGCGGCGCGCCGGCGAGCGCCAGCATGCGCGCGAGCTGCCCGCCGCCGAGAACCCCGATCGTGCTCATGCCGTGCGCGGATCGGGCCGGGCCAGCACGTCGGCGGTCTGTGCGCGGCGGTAGTCCTCGAGCCGGCGCGCGACCGCGGCATCGGTGGTGGCGAGCAGGGCGACGGCGAACAGCGCGGCGTTGACCGCGCCGGCCTTGCCGATGGCGAAGGTGGCCACCGGGATGCCGGCGGGCATCTGCACGATCGACAGCAGCGAATCGAGCCCGTTCAGCGCCTGCGACGGCACCGGCACGCCGAGCACCGGCAGCGCGGTCTTGGCCGCCAGCATGCCGGGCAGATGCGCGGCGCCGCCGGCGCCGGCGATGATCGCGCGCAAGCCGCGCGACTCGGCGCTGCCGGCATAGTCGAACAGGAGATCCGGCGTGCGGTGCGCCGAGACCACGCGCACTTCGTGGGCGACGTCGAGTTGCGTCAGGACGGCGGCGGCGTGCTGCAGCGTGTCCCAGTCGGATCGCGAACCCATCACCACGCCGACCCGCGCCGGCGTTGCGCGCTCTGCATTCATGGCCTGTGTCCCGCAAAAACATTATTCTAGGCGCAACCCGTCGCCCGTGCCCACCATGGACAAACGCCTGCTCGACATCCTGTGCTGCCCGGCCACCAAGGTGCCGGTGCGACCGCTGACCAAGACCGAGCTCGAAGCGCTCAACCGCGCCGTCGGTGCCGGCAGCGTGCGGACCACCGGCGGCAATGCGGTCGCCGCGCCGCTCGCGGCCGGCCTGATCACCACCGACGGCAAACTCATCTACCGGATCGAGGACGACATCCCGGTGATGCTGGTGGACGAAGCCATCGGCACCGGCCAGTTGGAGGGTTTTCCCGCTGCGCGCTGAGGCAGCCTCGCCGCTCGTCGGTGCGACTCTGCGCCGGCGCGGAACGTCACGGATTCTGTGAACTGCTTCACATTTTGCGTATATAAAGGAATTATGCTCGCCCGAACAGCGGGCGCGCGGCGGCAGCCGCGGCGAGACAGGGTGCCATGAACAATCCCACCGGCGACAGCAGCAAGGTTGTCGATCTGCAACAGCGTCAGGCGAGCCAGGCCGCCAGCGGCGACCGACTCGGCGAATTGCTGAAATCGGTGCGCGGCACCGCGCTCAAGCGCTTGCAGGGGCTGGTCGCGACGTTGTTCGAGAACGTCGACGATGCGCTGTTCGATCTGGCCGAGAAGGCCGAGAACAACGCGATCCAGACGCAATACTTCGACGGCATGCGCGAGGTGCGCAAGAAGCGCCAGCTCGTCGAGCGCCTGTTCCAGGATCAGCTCGGCAAGGTGTTCAACGATTTCGCCGCCGGCAAGCTGCAACCGGCGAAGGCCGAGGCGACCGCGCACAGCAGCGGCGGCGACCTGTCGCTGGTCGACGATACCGAGCTCGAGGAATCGCTGGCCATCGCCAGCACCGTGGCCAAGGCGGAAAACCGCCTGGCCCGTCCGTTGTTCGCGGTCAATCAGCGCCTCTCGGTGATCCTGGGCGGGGCGAAGGTCGAGGACGCCACCAATCCGATCGCGCCGGCGCCGCTGTGCCAGGCGTTCCGCAACGCCATGCGCGAGCTGGAGCTCAACCTCCAGACCAAGCTCATCATCTACAAGCTGTTCGACCGCTACGTGATGGCGGGCCTGGACGCGCTGTACGAGGAGATCAACACCCTGCTGATCCAGGCCGGCGTGCTGCCGCAGATCCGTCACACCGTTCCGGGCGGCGGGCGGCCGTACCGGCCGATGCCGCCGGCCGCCGGCATGGCCGGCGCCGCGCCTGGGGCGCCCGCGCCGGGCGCGGCCGATACCGGCTACGCGGCCTATCCCGGCTACGACCCCGCCGCGGCGCAATTGCAGGCCGAGCTCTACAACACCGTGCGCTCGCTGCTCGCGCAGCGTCGCGCCACGCTGGGCGAGGTGGCCGACTACCAGGGCGCGCCCGGTCAGCCGGTGCCGGTGGTCGCGCCGACCGAACTGCTGTCCGCGCTGACCCTGCTGCAGAACCAGGCGCTGATGGCGCAGAGCCAGGCCCACACCGCGGTCGACGCGGCGCAGACGGTGGCCGACGCGGCGCAGGCCGTGCAGCAGATCAAGCAGGCCCTGCTCGAGCAGGCCGGCAAGCTCCACGGCACCGAGAAGGCGCGCGTGACCGGCGCCGACGAGGACACCATCGACCTCGTCGGCATGCTGTTCGAATTCATCCTGCAGGACCGCAATCTGCCGGCGCAGATGCAGGCCCTGATCGCCCGGCTGCAGATTCCGTTCCTCAAGGTCGCGATCCTCGACAAGCACCTGTTCGCGCAGAAGACGCATCCGGCGCGGCAACTGCTCGACCTGATGGCCGAGGCCGCCATGGGCTGGTCGGAGGAATCCGACCGCGATCACCGGCTGTACGACAAGGTCAAGCAGACGGTCGAATCGCTGCTCAAGGAGTTCGACGACGATCTTGCGGTGTTCGAGCGCGCGCGCGACGACTTCGCCAAGTTCCTCGAAGCCAACAAGAAGCGTGCCGAGCTCGCCGAGCAGCGCGCCGCCGAAGCCACCCGCGGCCGCGAGAAGCTGCACGCGGCGCGGCGCGCCGCGGCGCGCGAGATCCTCAAGCGCGTGGAAGGCAGGCAACTGCCGGACATCATCTACAACGTGCTCACCCGCCCGTGGGCGAACTATCTCGTGCTGACGCTGCTGCGCCAGGGCGAGGAGTCCGACGAATGGCGCCAGGCGCTGCGCTTCGCCGATGAGTTCGTCTGGAGCGCGCAACCGAAAGCCACCGATGCCGATCGCACGCGCCTGAAGGGTCTGCTGCCGGCACTGGAGAAGAGCCTGCGTCACGGCCTCGCCACCGTCGCCTACCACGAGAACGACGTCAAGCAGTTGATGCACGAATTGAACGCGTTCTACCGCGGCCTGTTGCAGGGCGAGGCGCCGGCGACCGGCGCCGAGGCGGCCGCGCGGGACAAGGCGGCGGCGGAGAGCGCGGCGCCGTTCGAGATCGTCGGCAAGGCGGTGCCGGCCGCGGCGACCGACAGCCCGATCGAGGAGATCACCCTGCGCGAGACCGAGGAAGCCGCGCCGGAGGCGAACTACGACGCCGACGACGAATGCCTGAAACAGGCCAAGGAGATGAAGGTCGGCACCTGGGTCGAGTTCACCGATCCGAACACCGGCACCAAGGAGCGCGCCAAGCTGTCGTGGATCAGCCCGATCAGCTCGAAGTATCTGTTCGTCAACCGCAAGGGCTTGAAGGTGTCGGACAAGACCGTGTTCGCGCTCGCCGCCGAGATCCGCCGCGGCCATGCGGTGATCCTCGAGGAAGTGCCGCTGTTCGATCGCGCGCTCGATGCCATAGTCGAACGCCTGAAGGCCGCGCACACGCCGACTCCGGCGGCCAATCCGAATCCGCCGCCGGCGCAGCCGGGCTGAGCGGACGCATCGCGCCACTGGGTATACTTGCGCCTCGCCGCCGTCGCGGCGAGGAGCCGTCTGCCCGATGGAAGCGTCTGCATCCGCCCGCCGACCGCGCCCGCCCGATCCGGCGCGCATCGAAGACGACGTCCGCCGCGCGCTCGCCGAGGACATCGGTCCGGGCGATGCGACCGCGGATCTGCTGCCGGCGGAGCTGGCCGCGCGGGCGCGCGTCGTCACCCGCGAGGCGATGGTGCTGGCCGGACGGCCGTGGTTCGACGCCTGCTTCCGCGCGCTCGATCCGGCCGTCGCGATCGCCTGGCATTTCGAGGATGCCGACCGCGTCCCCGCCGACAGCGTCCTGTGCGTCCTGCACGGCCGCGCCCGCGCCCTGGTCGGCGCCGAGCGCAGCGCGCTCAATTTCCTGCAGACCCTGTCCGGCACGGCCACGCGCACGGCCGAGTACGTGGACGCCGCGCGCGGCACGCGCGCGCGCATCCTCGACACGCGCAAGACCCTGCCGGGTCTGCGCCTGGCGCAGAAATACGCGGTGCGCTGCGGCGGCGCGGAGAATCATCGCATCGGCTTGTTCGACGCCATCCTGATCAAGGAAAACCACATCGCCGCCGCCGGCGGCATCGCGCCGGCGGTGCGCGCCGCACGCGCGCGCCACCCGCGGTTGCTGCTCGAGGTCGAAGTGGAAAACTTCGCCGAACTCGACGCAGCGCTCGCCGCCGGCGTCGACCGCATCCTGCTCGACGAATTCCCGCTCGAGGACATCCGCCGCGCGGTCGCGCACGTCGCCGGCCGCGTGCCGCTGGAAGTGTCCGGCGGCGTGAGTCTCGAACGGCTGCCGGCGCTCGCCGCCACCGGCGTCGACTTCATCTCCGTCGGCGCCCTGACCAAACACGTGCGCGCGGTCGATCTGTCGATGCGCGTGTTCTGGTGAATCCGGCGGGACAACGCCGATCCATGCGATTTCCGCGAGGAGCGCACCGCGACGTGGTGCAGGGGCGCCGCGCGGTTTCGGCCACGCTCAGGCCCAGCGCGGGCAACACGTCTTCGCGCAGGATGGCTCCCGGATGGGTCGGAGCGCGGTTCGGGTTGCGCTTGGCGGCGCATTCGGTCATGCCGGTTCCTCGTGGTATTGCTCCAGGTCCACGCGCAGCGCATCGCCTTCGGCCCATTCAAAAGTGATGCGCCACGGCCCGTTCACGTGCAGGCTGTAGCGCGTCGGCTTGAATCCGCGCCGCGGCGCAGTTTCCGCGGACCTGATTGGCGCCGAAATTCAGTCTGCCGCCTCTCCCGCTGGCGGGAGAGGCCGCGCCGAAGGCGCGGGTGAGGGGGGCGCGGCCGTGATCTCGTTCTTTTCTTGAGGCGCATCCTGCGGTTTTCCGCTCGCGTCCGGCGAGCGGGTCACTTCTCTTTGCTCGTGCACTGCGCCGCAGGAGCGGCGCGAACAGCGGAGCTGGCCGCGAAGCGGCGGAGGGCAGGATGCCCGGAGTCAAGAGAAGTAACCAAGAGAAAGCA
>JAJPHA010000019.1 GCA_021325475.1 Rhodanobacteraceae bacterium
AACATCGCCGCCTCCGCGCCGCCGGCGACCGCCACGTCGAGGTAGCCGTCGCGGATCGCGCGCAGCGCGTCGCCGATCGCCGAGCCCGACGAGGTGCAGGCGCTGCTGTGGGTCATCACCGGCCCGAGAATCTGATGGCGGATGGAGATCTGCGCGGGCGCGGCATTGAGCATGCTGGCCATGATCGTGTACGGCTTGGCCTGCTCGCGATGCTCGACGTAGAACTGCTGCACCCAGTCGTGTTCGGTCTTCACGCTGCCGCCGACCGAGCCGTAGTACAGCCCGGCGCGGTGGCCGTGCGCGGCGAACTGTTCGAGGCCAGCGTCCTGCATCGCCTGCCGTGCCGCGAGGATCGCCATCTGGCTGCACCGATCGAGATACGGCAATTCGAGCTTGGTGAACTCGCCGGAGAAGTCGCGCTCGACGAGCCCCGCCGGCAGCCGCTTGGCGTAATTCGGCCACTGCCACAGGCGGATGCCGGAGCGGTTCGCGCACAGGCTGTCCCACAGCTCCGCCACATTCAGGCCGATCGGCGAGAGGATGCCAAGGCCGGTGACGACGACATCGCGCGCGGCCATGCGCGTCAGCCTTCGGGCGCGAGATTGCGTTGGATCAGGGCGACGATGTCCTGCAATCGTGGGTTGGGCGGCAGCGCCAGGTCTCGCAACTTGATGCCGAGGCGGTCCTCCGCTTCCAGCATCATGTCCAGCATCATGATCGAATCGAGCCCGAGATCGCGGAAGGTGACGGTGTCCGACATGCGTTCGGGAGCGATGTCAAAACGTTCCGTCAGGAACTCCCGCACCATCGTCGCAATGCGCTGCGCATCCAGATTGTTCGCCATTTCCCACCCTATTCTTCGTTGGCGATGAATCGCGGTTCATGAGCGTGCGCGTCGCCGCCGTCGGCGAACGCGCTGTCCATCCGCGACCGGACTATACCAAGTTACCCCGGTCGAGCCGCAAGGGGCGACTCACACGTTCAAATGCGGCGGCGGCGCCAGTTGCATCTGTTCGATCCACTGCACCTGGGTCATGTCCTTGAACAGCGCGTCCACGCACGCCGGATCGAACAAGGTGCCGCTGTGTTCGCGCAAGTACGCCATGGCCGCGTCGTGCGTCCACGCCGGACGGTGCGGCCGGTCGGAGAGGAGCGCCTCGTAGACGTCGGCGACGGCGGCGATGCGCGCGGAGATCGGGATCTCCTCGCCGCGCAGGCCGTCCGGATAGCCGCTGCCGTCCCAGCGCTCGTGATGCCGCAGCGCAATCTCGGCGCCGAGCCGGACGAAGCGGCTCTGGCTGTCGCTCAGGATTTCGTGACCGATGCGCGGGTGCGTGCGCACCACGGCGAATTCCTCCGCAGTCAGCGGGCCGGGTTTGAGCAGAATCGCGTCGGGAATGCCGATCTTGCCGAGATCGTGCAGCGGCGCCGCCAGTTCGAGCATGCGGACTTCCTCGTCGGGCAGGCACAGCCGCTCGGCGATCAGGCCCGCGAACCGCGCCATCCGCAGCAGGTGCCGGCCGTTGCCGTGGTCGCGGAACTCGATCGCCTTGGCCAGTCGATACAACGTCTCGCGCTCGCGTTCCTCCACTTCGCGCAGGCTCTCCAGCACCTGCCGCTCCAGCGCCTGGGCGCGCTGTTTCAGCGATTCGCCCTGCTGGCGCAGCAGCAGGATGTTGCGCAGGCGCGAGCGCAATTCGCGCGGACGGATCGGTTTGATCAGGAAATCGATGACGCCGGCGTCGAGCGCGGCCTGGCGCAGCGGCTCATCGCCGACGATGCTGATGAGGATGATCGGCACGTCGCGACGCACCAGCGAGCGGCGGAACTGGCGGGTGAACTGCAACCCGTCCATGTCGGGCATGCGGTAGTCGAGCAGCAGCATGTCGACATTGTGGGTTTCCGACCACTGCAACGCCTCGACCGGGCTTTCGAAGTCGGCGACGTGGATGCCGGGGCTGATACCCTCCACGACGTGGCGCAGCATGGTCCGGGCGGACTGCTGATCGTCGACGATGAGTACGTTCACGGCTCTGTGCTCCGCTGCCTGACGGGAACCGCATCCGTGCCCGAGCGAGCGTTCAAGCCGCACACGACGCTGGCCGGACTTCAAGCAGCGATCGTGCCATGGTGCCTGACCGCACCATGCAGGCTACCACAATCGCCTGCCCGGCGCCGCAGCTATATTCGCTCGCAGATTTCTATCGCACCGCATTGAATGGATGACGTTTTCAGTATATCCCTGCGCCGCCGCCCGGGGAATGCGTAAAGTCACGTATTGCGCACGCCGGGCGAACACGGCTACGGGCGGGACATGTGGCAGGCGCGTACAGGATTCGAGCGGCCGCGGCAACCCATGCGGCCGACGCGGCGGAGCTTGCGCCCGGTCTCAGGCTTCCGGACGCATGTACGGGAACAACAGCACGTCGCGAATCGACGGCATGTCGGCAAACAGCATCACCAGCCGATCGATGCCGACACCGAGACCGCCGGTCGGCGGCAGGCCGTATTCCAGGGCGCGGATGTAGTCGGCGTCGAAGTGCATGGCTTCGTCGTCGCCGGCTTCCTTGGCGGCGACTTGGGCGCGGAATCGCGCCGCCTGGTCTTCCGGATCGTTCAGTTCGGAGAAGCCGTTGGCCAGTTCCTTGCCGCCGACGAACAGCTCGAACCGGTCGGCGATCGCGGGATCGGCGTCGTTGGCCCGCGCCAGCGGCGAAACCTCGATCGGATAGGCGGTGATGAAGGTCGGCTGGACCAGCTCCGCCTCGACGGTCTTTTCAAAGATCTCGAGCAGCAGCTTGCCCCAGCCGTAGCCCGGCTTGTGCGGAATGTGCAGCCGATCGCAATGGCGGCGCAATGCGGCGACGTCGCGCAACTCCTCGGCGCCGATCTCCGGGTTGTGGTGTCGTACCGCCTCGTCCAGACGCCAGCGGCGGAACGGCGGTCCGAGGTCGATGGCGCGGCCTTCCCAGGTGAGCTCGGTGCGGCCGAGCGTGGCGCGCGCGGTCTCGCGGATCATGGCTTCGGTCAAATCCATGATCTCGTGATAGGTCGCATAGGCCTGGTACAACTCCAGCATCGTGAATTCGGGGTTGTGCCGCGTCGACACGCCCTCGTTGCGGAAGTTGCGGTTGATCTCGTAGACGCGCTCGAAGCCGCCGACCACCAGTCGCTTCAGGTACAGCTCCGGCGCGACGCGCAGATACAGGTCGATGTCGAGCGCGTTGTGGTGGGTCACGAACGGCCGCGCGGTGGCGCCGCCGGGGATGAGGTGCATCATCGGCGTTTCCACTTCCATGAATCGCCGCACCGGGTCCTCCAGCCACTGGCGGATGAAGCCGATCATGCGCGAGCGCAGCGCGAAGGTGCGGCGCGCCTCCTCGGTCACGATCAGGTCGACGTACCGCTGCCGGTAGCGTTGCTCGACGTCGGCCAGGCCATGCCACTTGTCCGGCAACGGTCGCAGCGCCTTGACCAGCAGGCGCAAGGATTCCACCTTGACCGAGAGCTCGCCGGTGCGGGTGCGCATCAGCGGCCCTTCCGCGGCGACGATGTCGCCGACGTCCCAGGATTTGAAGGCCTCGTAGGTTTCGCCGAGCGCGTTGGCCTGGAGGAACAACTGGATGCGGCCGCTCATGTCCTGGATCTGGACGAAGCTCACCTTGCCCTGGCCGCGCTTGAGCAACATGCGGCCCGCCACCCTCACGCGGCGCGCCGCGGCCTCGACCGCGGCGGCATCCTGGCCGTCGAACTCGCGCTGCAGATCGCCGGCGAAGGCGTCGGGCCGGAAATCGTTCGGGAACGCCACACCGTGCGCGCGCAGGGCGCGCAGCTTCTCGCGGCGTTCGGCGATCAGCTTGTTCTCGTCGGGCGGGAGATTGTCGAATGAATCGTTCATGGCGTTCTGCTTTGGCCCCGCTCCGCTCGGAAGGGGTTGAGGTGCGGGTTCGATTATCGCAAATGCGTTGCCGGAAACCGGGCCCTCATCCGGCGCTTCGCGCCACCTGCTCCCGGCGGGAGAAGGAAAGACGGGTCACGCATCGGCGCGCTTCGCACCGGCCTCGAGGCCGGCCTTGAGGCTCGCCTCGATGAAACCGTCGAGATCGCCGTCGAGCACCTTCTGCGTATCGGTGCGCTCGACCCCGGTGCGCAGGTCCTTGATGCGCGACTGATCGAGCACGTAGCTGCGGATCTGGTTGCCCCAGCCGATGTCGGACTTCGACGCCTCGAGCGCGGCCTTCTCCGAGTTGCGCTTCTGCATTTCGATCTCGTACAGCTTGGCGCGCAGCATCTTCATCGCGCGATCGCGGTTGGCGTGCTGGCTGCGTTCGGTCTGGCAGGCGACGACGATGCCGGTCGGCAGGTGGGTGATGCGCACCGCCGATTCGGTCTTGTTCACGTGCTGGCCGCCGGCGCCGGAGGAACGGTAGACGTCGGTCTTGAGATCGGCCGGATTGATGGCGATGTCGATGTCGTCGTCCACTTCCGGCGTGACGAAGATCGAGGCGAACGAGGTGTGGCGCCGGTTGTCCGAATCGAACGGCGATTTGCGCACCAGCCGATGTACGCCGATCTCGGTCTTCAGCCAGCCGTAGGCGTAGTCGCCCTCGACGCGGAACGTCGCGCTCTTGATCCCGGCGACTTCGCCCGCGCTCACTTCGAGCAGTTCGGTCTTCCAGCCCTTCGACTCGCACCAGCGCAGGTACATGCGCAGCAGCATCTCGGCCCAGTCCTGCGCTTCGGTGCCGCCGGCGCCGGCCTGCACGTCGACGAAGGCATTGTGCGCGTCCATCCGGCCGGAGAACATGCGCTGGAATTCCAGCGCCTCGACCCGGCGGGCGAAACCCTCGACGTCGTCGGCCACCGCGCGCACGGCGCTCTCGTCGCCCTCCTCCGCCGCGAGCTGCAACAGCTCGTCCGCACCGCGCAGGCCCTCGCCGAGCTGGCGGATGCCGTTGACGATGCGGTCGAGCTGGGCGCGTTCCTTGCTCAGTTGCTGGGCGCGCTCGGGTTGATCCCAGAGCCGCGGATTCTCGAGCTCGCGCGTGACTTCCTCGAGCCGCTCGCGCTTGGCATCGTAGTCAAAGATACCCCCGAAGCGAAGTCAGGCGCGCGTTCAAGTCGGCGATGCGATGGTGGATGGGATTGGTTTCGATCATGACACGACAAGCCCTGGCAAAGGCGACAATGATAACAAAACCCGCCGGCCTTCCGGACGCCGCTACACCGGCTCGATATGACGCAGCAGCAACCGCAGCGTGCGCGTGCCGTTCCAGTCGTTCACGTCCAGTGCGAACGCGGCGCGCAGGCGCGCCGGCGGCGGCGTGCTAGTGGCGCCATGGAACAGCATCGCCGGAAGCGGCGTGCCCCCGCCCGGATGACGGAGCGAAAGGCGCAAGTGGCGCTCGCCGACGACGCGCCAATCGACCAGCGCGAACTCACCGTCGAACAACGGCTCGGGAAACGCCTGGCCCCAGGGGCCGCCGGCGCGCAGTTGCTCGGCCAGCTCGAGCGAGAAGTCCGAAGGATCCAGTTCACCATCGCTCAACAACACCGATTCGAACGCCTCCGGCGCGATTCGTTCGCGCGCCAGCGCATCGAACGCCGCGGCGAAGCGCGCGAGCGCGGTGCGCTCGAGGCTCATCCCCGCGGCCATGGCGTGACCGCCGAAGCGGCGCAGCAGGCCCGGTTCGCGCGCATCGATTTCCGCCAGCGCGTCGCGCAGATGGAAACCGTGGATCGAACGTCCCGAGCCGCGCAGGTCGGCGCCGTCGGCCGCCGCGGACGGCTCCATGCCGGCGCCGTCCGTCGCGTTGGCCGGCGCGAACGCGATCACCGGTCGCCCCAGCGACTCCTTGAGCCGCGACGCGACCAGGCCGATCACGCCCTGATGCCAGTCCGGATCGAACAGCACCAGGCCATGCGGCAGCTCGTCGCCGTCGCGACTCGTCACGCACCTTCGCAGCGCGGCTTCGGCTTGTTCCACCATCGTCGCCTGCAGTTCGCGGCGCTCGGCATTGATCGCGGACAGGGTCGCGGCCAGTTCCCGTGCGCGTCGCGGATCGTCGGCGAGCAGGCACTCGATGCCGAGCCGCATGTCCTCGAGGCGTCCGGCGGCGTTGATTCGCGGCGCGATGGCGAAGGCGAGATCGCTCGCCACCGCGCGCGTCGGATCGCGCCCGGCTTCGGCGAACAGGGCCGCGACGCCGGCACAGGCGCGACCGCTCTGGATGCGCTTCAGCCCGGCCGCGACCAGAATTCGGTTGTTGCGATCGAGTGGTACGAGATCCGCCACCGTGCCGAGCGCGACGAGATCGAGCAAGGCGGCGAGATCGGGCTCGGCGCCCGCGGCGAACGATCCGTGCGCGCGCAGCTCGGCGCGCAGCGCCAGCAGCAGGTAGAACATCACGCCGACACCGGCCAGGTTGTTGAGCGCCGCGCTGCCGGATCCTTGCACGAAGGACTCGCGCATCGGCCACCAATGGACGATCGCATCCGCCGGCGGCGGGGTCTCGCCCGGCAGATGATGATCGGTGACGATCACGTCGATGCCGTGCGCCTTCGCCGCGGCCACGCCCGCGTGCGCGGCGATGCCGTTGTCGACGGTGAGCAGCAGGTGCGGGTCGCGTGGCCGCAGTTCCTCGACCAGGGCGGCGCTCAAACCGTAGCCGTGGCGAAACCGGTTCGGCACGGCGTACTCGACCTCGCGCGCGCCGAGCGCGCGCAGGCCGCGCACGGCGACCGCCGTGCCGGTGGCGCCGTCGGCATCGTAATCGCCGACGACGACGATGCGCGCCTGCCGCCGGATCGCCTCGCGCAACAGCGCGCAGGCGCGCGGCAGACCGTCGAGCGCGTGCGGCGGAAGCAACTCGGCCAGCCGTTGATCGAGCTCGCGACCGCCGCGCACGCCGCGCGCCGCGTACACCCGGCGCAGCACCGGATGCAGCGTTTCGGGCCAGTCGCCCGCCGGCGCGGGCAAGGGACGGCGGACGATGCGCGGCGCCTTCATCCGGCAAGCGTCCCGATCCGGCGCCAGAAGCGCCAGCGATGCGCGCGGCGGAACCGGATTCGACCACCGTCCGGCAGCAGCAGCATCACGCAGTCGAGTCGCCGCGTCGCGAGCGCCCGTTCGATCGCGGCGATCCAGTCGCGCGCGAGCGCCGCGCCGTCGTCCGGTGCGGCGAGATCGAGCAGGATCGACGCGCCGTCCTCCGCCGCAAACTCGCGCGGCGTCGTATCGCCGACCGGAACCCCGGCCAGACGCGCCAGTGCGATCGCGTCGCGATCGGCGCTCAGCACGCGGGTGAACTTCGTGCGCACCCAGTCCGGCAATCGGCCGGCGCCCCAGAACCACAGGCTGTTCGCCGGGATCCGGCCGCGCGCGATGCGGCGCGCGTTGACCGGATGATTGTGCAGAATCACCTGCGCCTCGTTGAGCAAGTGGCGCCACTGGCGTTCGTTTTCGCCGCTCGGCAGGTGGCGGCCGAGGTCGTCGCCGAGCGCCTCCGCCGGCGCGGCGAAGCGCGGCAGTCGCGCACCGGGTGGACAGCGCAGGTACCAGCGCGCCGGCGTCGCCGGTTCCAGCGGAAATCCGGCGTCGCCGAACAACAGGCGCAACGGTCGCGCCAGCTCCGCGCTTTCCTCGGCGCTCAAGCCGAGCTCGCCGCAGGCGAGCAGACGCACGGTCACGGCATCGGCGATCACGTAGGCCGGATCCGCGCGCAGCCAGAGGTATCCGGCGGCATCGCCGGCATCGAGGCTGCGGCTCAACGCCGCGTGCGGAAAATCCGCGCCGAGAAACTCGAAACAGGAACGCAACGCCGCCTCCCGTCCCGGCTTCGCCGGCGTCAGCCGATCGCCGCGTGCGAGCCAGCGCGCCAGTGTCGGCACCTCGGGGAGGGCGGCGGGATCGGGCAGCAGCAAGCTCAGCTCGGACATGTCCGTTTCCCGATGTCGGTCCCGCGCCCCCGGTGGTCCGGCGTAGCCGCTCTCCCGCCGCGTACCGGGCACTAGCCGGTGTAGCGCACCGCGACGATTTCGTAGCGGCGCTTGCCGTTCGGCGCCTGGAACTCGATGCTGTCGCCCTCGCTCTTGCCGATCAGCGCGCGCGCGAACGGCGAGGCGACCGAAATCAGGCCGCGCTTGATGTCGGCCTCGAGCTCGCCGACGATCTGGTAACTGATTTCCTCGCCGCTGTCCTCGTCGGCCAGGTCGACGGTCGCGCCGAACACGATCTTGCCATTCGGCTTCAGGCGCGACACGTCGATCACCTCGGCATAGGACAACGCCGACTCCAGCTCCTTGATGCGGCCCTCGAGGAAACTCTGCTGCTCGCGCGCGGCATGGTATTCGGCGTTCTCGCTGAGATCGCCGTGCGCGCGCGCCTCGGCGATCGCGGCGATGATGCGCGGCCGCTCCACCGTCTTCAGACGCTCCACCTCGGCACGCAGGCGCTCGGCGCCCTTCAGAGTCAACGGTGCTCGTTTCATGCGCTCAATTCCCGATGCAATTCCTGCAGGCAGTGGACGTCGCCGTCGCCGCGGAAGTCGAGCGAGTGCAGCAGCGCGCGCGCGCCGGCAATGGTCGTCGAATAGGTGATCCGCTGCTGCAGCGCCTCGCGCCGGATCGAGAACGAGTCGGCGATCGCCTGCTTGCCCTCGGTGGTGTTGACGATGAACACGATCTCGCCGTTCTTGATCCGGTCGACGATGTGCGGCCGCCCTTCGAGCACCTTGTTGATGCGCTCGCAGGGAATGCCGTGCCGGGCGAGGTAGGCCTGGGTGCCGGAGGTCGCGACCAGACTGTAACCGCGCTGGATCAGATCGCGCGCCACCGGCAACAGCCGCGGCTTGTCCGGGTCGCGCACCGAGACGAACACCTTGCCGAGTCCGGGCGCGGCGATGTTGGCGGCCTCGTGCGCGCGCGCGAACGCGGCGCCGAAGCTGCGGCCGACGCCCATCACCTCGCCGGTGGAGCGCATCTCCGGGCCGAGGATCGGATCCACATTCTGGAATTTCAGGAACGGGAAAATGGCTTCCTTTACCGAGTAATACTTCGGGATCACCTCGCGTGTGACGCCTTGCTCGGCCAGCGTGCGGCCCACCATGCAGCGCGCGGCGATCTTGGCCAGCGGCACGCCGGTCGCCTTGGACACGAACGGCACCGTGCGCGAGGCGCGCGGGTTGACTTCGAGGATGTAGATCGTCGCCTCGCCGCGTTCGTCGGTCTGGATCGCGAACTGGGTATTCATCAGGCCGACGACCTTGAGCTCGCGCGCCAGCCGGGTCACCTGTGCGCGCAGGGCATCCTGCACCGAGGCCGGCAGCGAATACGGCGGCAGCGAACACGACGAGTCGCCGGAGTGGACGCCGGCCTCCTCGATGTGTTCCATGATGCCGCCGATCAGCACCTCGCCGCGGGCGTCGGCGACGATGTCGACATCCACCTCGACGGCGTTGTCGAGGAAGCGGTCGAGCAGCACCGGCGAATCGTTGGAGACGCGCACCGCCTCGCTGATGTAGCGCTTGAGGTCGGCGTCGGCATGCACCACCTCCATCGCCCGACCGCCCAGCACGTAGCTCGGCCGCACCACCAGCGGATAGCCGATCTCGCGCGCCAGCGCCAGGGCCTCGTCGGGGTTGCGCGCGGTGCGGTTCGGCGGCTGGGTCAGACCGAGCTGCGTCACCAGCTTCTGGAAACGCTCGCGGTCCTCGGCGAGGTCGATCGAATCGGACGAAGTGCCGATGATCGGCGCGCCATTGGCCTCGAGCGCGCGCGCCAGCTTGAGCGGCGTCTGTCCGCCGTACTGCACGATCACGCCCTGCGGTTTCTCCCGCGCGATGATCTCGAGCACGTCCTCGAGCGTGAGCGGCTCGAAGTACAGCCGATCGGAGGTGTCGTAGTCGGTCGAGACGGTCTCGGGGGTGCAGTTGACCATGATCGTCTCGTAGCCGTCCTCGCGCAGCGCGAGCGCGGCGTGCACGCAGCAATAGTCGAATTCGATGCCCTGGCCGATGCGATTCGGTCCGCCGCCCAGCACCATGATCTTGGGGCGCGTGGATGGCTCGGCCTCGCACTCCTCCTCGTAGGTCGAGTACAGGTACGCGGTGGTGGTGGCGAATTCGGCGGCGCAGGAATCGACGCGCTTGTACACCGGCCGCACGCCGAAGGCGTGGCGCAGCTTGCGCACTGCGGCCTCGTCGGTGCCGAGCAGCGCGGCCAGGCGCGCATCGGAGAAACCCTTGCGCTTGAGCCGGACCATGCGCGCGGCATCGAGTGCGGCGAGCCCACCGGTGCGCACCTCGGCCTCGAGCTCGACCAGTTCCGCGATCTGGTCGAGGAACCAGCGGTCGATGTGGGTCAGCGCGTAGATCTCCTCCAGCGACAGCCCGGCGCGGAAACCTTCGGCGACGTAGAACACGCGGTCGGGGCCGGGTTCCTTGAGCTCGCGCTTGAGCGCGGCGCGGCCGTCCTCGCTGCCGATGTCGAGGCGGGTCGGATCGAGCCCGGTCTTGCCGGTCTCGAGGCCGCGCAGCGCTTTCTGCAGCGATTCCTGGAAGGTGCGGCCGATCGCCATCACCTCGCCGACCGATTTCATCTGCGTGGTCAGCCGCGCATCGGCCGCCGGGAACTTCTCGAAGGCGAAGCGCGGGATCTTGGTGACGATGTAGTCGATGGCCGGCTCGAACGAGGCCGGCGTCCTGCCGCCGGTGATCTCGTTGCGCAGTTCGTCGAGCGTGTAGCCGACCGCGAGCTTGGCGGCCACTTTCGCGATCGGGAAACCGGTCGCCTTGGAGGCCAGCGCCGAGGAGCGCGACACGCGCGGATTCATCTCGATCACCACCACGCGGCCGTTCTCGCTGTTCACGCCGAACTGCACGTTGGAGCCGCCGGTGTCGACGCCGATCTTGCGCAGCACCGCGATCGAGGCGTCGCGCAGGCGCTGGTACTCCTTGTCGGTCAGCGTCTGCGCCGGCGCGACGGTGATCGAATCGCCGGTGTGCACGCCCATCGGATCGAGATTCTCGATCGAGCAGACGATGATGCAGTTGTCGGCCTTGTCGCGCACGACCTCCATTTCGAATTCCTTCCAGCCGAGCACCGATTCCTCGATCAGCACCTCGTGCACCGGCGAAAGATCGAGCCCGCGCGAGACGATCTCGATGAACTCCTCGCGGTTGTAGGCGATGCCACCGCCGGAACCGCCGAGCGTGAAGCTCGGCCGGATGATGGTCGGGTAGCCGACCCGGGCCTGGATCTCCAGCGCCTGGTCCAGCGTCCGGGCGATCTCCGCCTTCGGGCATTCCAGGCCGATCTCGATCATCGCGCGGCGGAACAGCTCGCGATCCTCGGCCATTCGTATCGCCTCGCGGGACGCGCCGATCAGTTCGACGTTATACTTTTCCAGAATTCCACAATCCGCGAGCTCGAGCGCACAGTTGAGCGCGGTCTGCCCGCCCATCGTCGGCAGCAGCGCATCGGGCCGCTCCTTGGCGAGGATGCGCTCGAGCGTGGTCCGGTTGATCGGCTCGATGTAGACCGCGTCGGCCATTTCCGGGTCGGTCATGATCGTGGCCGGATTCGAGTTGACCAGGATCACGCGGTAGCCTTCCTGCTTCAGCGCCTTGCAGGCTTGCGCACCGGAATAGTCGAATTCGCAGGCCTGGCCGATCACGATCGGACCGGCGCCGATGATGAGCACGGAGCGGATATCGGAACGGCGCGGCATCAGCGGTACCCTCGCGCGCCCTGCAATTCGGGCGCCTCGACTTTCGTGCCGTTCGTGCAGGCCGAATCACGCATCATCCGCACGAACGCATCGAACAGCGCCGCCACGTCGTGCGGGCCGGGGCTCGCCTCGGGATGGCCCTGGAAACTGAACGCCGGTGCGTCGGTGAGACGAATGCCCTGGTTGGAACCGTCGAACAGCGAGCGGTGCGTGACTTCCGCGTTCGCCGGCAGCGTGGCTTCGTCCACCGCGAAGCCGTGATTCTGGCTGGAGATCATCACCCGGCCGCTGGCGAGCTCGATCACCGGATGGTTGGCGCCGTGATGGCCGAATTTCATCTTCACCGTCTTGGCGCCGACGGCGAGACCGAGAATCTGATGGCCGAGGCAGATGCCGAACAGCGGCACGCGGCGCCGGAGGAACTCGCGCGCCGCGGCGATGGCGTAGTCGCACGGTTCGGGATCGCCGGGGCCGTTGGAAAGGAATATTCCGTCCGGCCGGTAGGCGAGCGCCGCCTCCGCCGGCGTTCGCGCCGGCACGACGACGACCTCGCAGCCGCGATCGACCAGCATGCGCAGGATGTTGCGCTTGACGCCGAAATCGTACGCCACCACGCGCAGGCCGCGGTCACCGGCGGCGAAGGAATTGCGGTCGAGATCGTAGCTGCCCGCATCGAACCGGTACGGCTCGGTCGTGCTCACCACCTGGGCGAGATCCATGCCCTTGAGGCCGGGGAAGGCGCGCGCCGCGGCGAGCGCGCGCTCGGCGGAAACGTCCGGGCCCGCCGCGAGGCAGGCGTTCTGCGCGCCGCGGTCGCGCAGGATGCGGGTCAGCCGGCGCGTGTCGATTTCGGCGATGGCGACCACGCCGTGCCGCCGCAGATACGCGTCGAGGGTCTCGGCCATGCGCCAGTTGCTCGCGCGCCGCGGCAGATCGCGGATCACCAGGCCCGCGGCGTGGACGCGCGCGGATTCCTCGTCCACCGCGTTGCAGCCGACGTTGCCGATGTGCGGATGCGTGAGCGTGACGATCTGCCGCGCGTAGGACGGATCGGTGAGGATTTCCTGGTAACCCGTGATCGCGGTGTTGAACACCGCCTCGCCGACCGCCTCGCCCTCGGCGCCGACGGCAACGCCGCGGAAGATGCTGCCGTCTGCGAGTGCGAGGAGTGCTTCGGTCATGGCGTCGCCTGGCTCGGTCGGGCGCAACCTTCGGGTGCAGCCACACCCGCGGGCTGGCGCGTACCAGTCCGGGGGCGAAAGATTGCGGGCGAGTGCGAATGATACCGACGTGGCGCCGAAGCTGTCCACCGCCGCGGCCGCGCGGCGCTACAATGGCGACGATTCCACCGCGAAGCGCTCATGTCCGCCGTACTCGCCCGCGAGCTTCCCGTCCTGTTCGACCCGGCCCGCCTGGACCGGCCGGACACGCTCGTGCGGAGCGAGCCGTTTCCCTTCCTGATCGCGCACGGCCAATTGCCGCCGGAAGCGACCGCGGCCTTGCGCGCGGACTTTCCGAAGTATTCCGGCGCCGGATTTTTTCCCTACGACGCCAGGGACTGCGGCCCGAGCGTGAATCGCCTGATCGCCGAGCTCACCGAGCCCGCCGTGGCGAGTGCCGTCGGCGCGCGGCTCGGCATCGACGAGCTCGGCCGCTACCCGACGCTGGTGACCCTGTGCCGGTCGTTGAACAAACGCCACGGCACCATCCACACCGACAGCCGTTCCAAGGTCGCCACCGCCCTGCTCTACCTCAACGAGTCCTGGCCGCAGACCAGCGCCGGCTGTCTACGTTTCCTCAAGCGCATCGACGACATCGACAGCCTGGTGGCGCCCGAAGTGCCGCCGCTGTACGGCACCTTCGCCGTGTTCCGCCGCGCCGACAATTCCTTCCACGGCCACCTGCCCTACGAAGGCGAACGCCGCGTGATCCAGGTCGCCTGGCTGGTGAGCGAGGAAGAGAAGCAGCGCAAGACGCAACGCGGGCGTCTGTCGCGGCTGTTCAAGAAACTGTTCGGGGCGATCGACCGCCGCCTCGGCGCCACGCGCGACCGGAACGCCGCGCACCGCGATTGAACGTACCGCGCGGTGAATCCGGGCTCAATCGCCCTTCTGGTAGGTGCCCATCAATTGCGCTTCCGCCAACACGTGGCCGCGCATCGCGGCTTCGAGGGCGGCCTTGTCCGCGGGTTGGCCGGCGATGACCGTGTCCAGCGCGTAGAGTTTGTGGAAATAACGATGGCGCCCGATCGGCGGACAGGGGCCGCCGTAACGCAGGCGGCCGAAGTCGTTGCGCGCCTCCGCCGCGCCGGCGGGCAGTCCGCCGCTGCTCGCGCCTTCGGCGAGCGAGGTCGTTTGCGGCGGGATGTTGTACACGACCCAGTGCACCCAGGTCATGCGCGGCGCCGCGGGGTCCGGCGCGTCCGGATCGTCGACGATCAGGGCGAGACTCTTGGCGGCCGCCGGCACGCCGGACCAGGCGAGCGGCGGCGAGCGGTCCTCGCCTTCGCAGGTGTAGGTGCGGGGAATGGATTGGCCGGCGGCGAATGCGGGCGAGACGAGCTTGAGCATGACGGCAGCCTCCGGCGCCGCCGCGCGCGGCAGCAGGCTCGCGACGACAAGCCATGCGACCGGCCATCGGCCCATGCCTGCACTCCGGGATGCGGCGCTCCTCACGGGAACGTATTCTGCCCCCGAACGAACGCCCCCGCCAGCACGACTCAGGCGTAGCGCATCAGCACGCTGCGCGCCGCGCCGAGATACCCGCCGCCGAACAGATTGAGGTGATTGAGCAGGTGATACAGGTTCAACAGCGCTGCGCGCTCGCGCCAGCCGGAATCGATGCCGGCTTCGCTTTCGTACGCGACGAAGAATTCGCCTGGCGGCGCGCCGAACAGCGTGAGCATGGCGAGGTCCGCTTCCGCCCAGCCGTAATGCACGGCGCCGCCGTCGATCAGGGCCAGCTCGCCATCGGCGCAGACGTGCAGATTGCCGCGCCACAGATCGCCGTGCACGAGCACCGGCGGGCGCGCGGGCAGCAACTCCGGCAGACGTGCGCACAGCGCCTCGAGACGTGCCAGGTCGGCGCGATCGAGCAAGCCGCGGTCGAGGGCCATGCGACCCTGCGGCAGCAGGCGTCGCTCCGCGAAAAACCGGAAGCCGTCGTCGTCCGGCGTGTTGTCCTGGGGATGGTCGCCGCACCAGCCGTCGGCATCGAAACCGAAGCGTGTGCCGGCGCAGCGGTGCAGGCGCGCGAGATCGCGGCCGGCCTTCGTCCAATCGGCCGCATCGGCGCGACCGGCGCCGAGATCCTCGAGCGCGATGCCGGCGTCCTCGACCGCATAGACCGCCGGCACCCGCAGCGCGCCGGCCGCGCGCAGCGCGTGCAAGCCACGCGCTTCGGCGGCGAAGAATCCCGGCGGCTTGCCGCGGCCGATCTTGACGACCGCGCGCCGGCCGGCGAGGCGCAGGCGATGCACGCCGTCGCCGAGATGGTGCGGCAAGCCGGTTGCCGATGGTGTCGGCGTCGCGCTCGTTGGCATGCGGGAATTCCCTCCTGGTCCCTGCGCGTCGCATCCTGCCAAACTGCGGGCGGCGCGGCCGTGGCGCGCGTCACAGCGCCACTGCGGCGGTCGCCCGCCGGGAGATGGCATACACTTTGCTGAAATCAGGGCATTTTGCCGCCTCGACGATATGGTCACCGAGATCCAGGAACTGCGTGTCCCGACGACCGAGCTTCGGATCGGCATGTACGTGTGCCGGCTCGACCGTCCCTGGGAAGGCACGCCGTTCCCGCTGCAGGGTCTCGAACTGCGCGACGAGAACGACCTCCGCACGATCCGCGAGTTGTGCCGGTACGTCTACGTCGATGCGCTCCGCGAAGTGCGCGACCTGCGGCCGCATCTGCTCACCCGCAGCAGCCTGGCCGATTCGCGCTTCAAGCGCAGCGTCACCTACAGCGACAAGGTCAGCGTCGAGGAAGAGCTGCCGGCGGCGCGCGATGCGTTCAGCACCGCCTCGCAGATGGTCGACCGCATCTATGCCGACATCGCCAGCGGCCGCGAGCTGTCGGTGGAATACGTCGAGCAGGCGGTGCGGCCGCTGGTGTCGAGCGTGCTGCGCAGCGCCGACGCGTTCCTGTACATCGAGAGCCTGCGCAAGCGCGACAGCTACTCCTACAGCCACTCGCTCAGTTGCGCCGCGCTGGCCGCCGCGTTCGGGCGCCATCTCGGCCTCGGCGAGGACACCATCGTCAGCCTCGCCGCCGGCGGCATGCTCATGGACATCGGCAAGACCCGTCTGCCCGAAGCGCTGCTGCAATATCCGGGATCGCTGTCCGCCGCCGAGGTCGAGGTGGTGCGTTCGCACGTCGCCCACGGTCTCGACATCGTCGCCGCGGCGGGCATCACCGATCCCGACGTGATCGACATCGTGCGCACCCACCACGAGCGCTACGACGGCAGCGGCTACCCCGCGCGCCTGTTCGGCAACGCGATCCCCGTGGCCGGACGCATGCTCGGCATCATCGACGCCTACGACGCGATGGCCAGCGTGCGCCCCTACCGCCCGGCGATCTCCCGCCATCGGGCGTTGCAGCACATCTATGCGGCGCGCGGCACGCTGTTCCAGAGCGAGCTGGTCGAGCAGTTCCAGGTATGTCTCGGCGTGTATCCGACCGGCTCACTGGTGGAACTGACCACCGGCGAAGTGGCGGTGGTGATGATGCAGAACCAGGTCCGCCGGCTGCGCCCGCGGGTGCTGGTGCTGAGCACGCCGGACAAGCAGCCGCTCACCCATTTCCAGGTCATGGACCTGATGGATCAGGCGAACGACGCGCATGCGGTCGAGATCGTGCGCAGCCTGGCGCGCGGCGAATACGGCATCGACGCCGCCGAGCATTTCCTGCCGTGACCCGGACCACGCCGCCATGCTGAATCGCCAGAGCCTGTTCGCCGCGATCGACGCGCAGATCGCGGACGCGCGCGCGGCCGGCGGCGGCTTCGCGGTGATGGTGGTGCGCGTCAGCGGCTTGCGCGACATCGCCCTGCGGTTCGGCTGCGAGAGCGGCGAACGCGCGGCGGACAGCGCCGGCGCGCTGCTCGCCGCCTCGCTGCGACCGGCGGATGCGGTGTATCGCTGCGGCGACGAGAGCTTCGTCGTGATCCTGCCCGGCCTGCGCAGCCAGAACCACGCGCTGCTCGCCGCCACACGCCTGGTGCGCACGTTCGAACAGCCGCTCAATCGCCACAGCGCGCCCTGGCGCGGCCGCCCGATCATGGGGGTCGCGTTCTACCCGGAACACGGCGGCGACCCGGACCGGCTGTGGCGCCACGCCGAACTGGCGGTCGACGAGGCGGCACGGCGCGGCGAGGCGTGCGCGTTCTACGAGCCGCGCGACGTGCCGGCCGAGATCGTCTACCAGGATCTGCGCGAAGCGATCGAAACCAGCCGCCTGCGCGCCTACTTCCAGCCGGTGTGGGCACTGCGCGAACGGCGCATCGTCGGCGTGGAATCGCTGGCGCGCTGGACCGATGCGCTGCAGGGCGACATCCTGCCGTCGCAGTTCGTGCCGTTCGCCGAACAGAGCGATCTGATCGCCTCGCTCACCCGCTGGAGCATCAACGCCACGTTGCGTCACGCCGCCGCGCTGTCGAGCCTGCCGGGATTCGCGTTCGCGATCAATCTGTCGCCGCGCGTGTTCCTCGCGCCGGGCCTGACCGAGCAGATCCTGGATGCGCTGCAGATCTGGGGCCTGCCGCCGACGGCGATCGTGGTGGAAGTGACCGAGACCGCGTTCGTCAACGATCTCGCGCTCACCGTGCGCGTGCTGCGCCGGTTGCGCGAGCACGGCATGCGCATCGCCATCGACGATTTCGGCACCGGCTATTCGTCGATCGCCTACCTCGCCCGCTTTCCGGCGACCGAACTCAAGATCGACAAGTCGCTGATCGGCGGCATCGTCAACGACGCGCGCACGCGCAAGCTGGTGCGCGCGATCGTGCGCCTGGCCCACCACATGGACCTCAACGCCACCGCCGAAGGCATCGAGGATCAGGCCACCCTCGACCTGCTGCTCGACATGGACTGCGATTTCGGCCAGGGCTATCACCTCGGCGCACCGGAGGCGGCCGCCGATCTCGTCGCGAAGCTGGCGCCCGCCGCGGCGAGCGCCGCGCTCGCGCGGCAAGCTCAAGGAAGGTCTGCGTAACCCCCTCAAGTTCCTGTCGTGGGCTGCGGCGCCGCACCTCCACAACCCCCATCAAACCCTTGCACAGCAAGGGTTTGATCTCCCCCCTTGACTCAAGGGGCTCCTGATTAGCGCCGGAATGCAGTCTGCCCCTCTCCCGACACAAGAGCAGAGCTTCCGCTCGGCCGCAGGCCGAGCGGGTCACTGCTTTGCTGGTGCAAAGAAGTAACCAAGAAACACCTCGAAAGCAGAGCCTCCCTCGGAGGACCTGCACGAGGATTTTGTGAAGGGATGAAGGCTCCGTATACAACTCGTTCGTCGCAAGCTGATACGTCGTTCGCTTCGCATGCAGGTCTTTCGTTGCAAGCGAAGCGAGAAGCCATCCAACCCGGAGCGACCGAGTTGTACGTGGAACGTTCATCCCTTCGCGGATTCCTTGTGCCGGTCCTCCGGGGGATGCTCTGCTTTACCGTGGTGATCTCTGCGAGCAGTTCATCGAGCAATGTCCCGCATTCGCGCAGGTCGAAATGACCGCATGCGTTACATGTTGCGCCGGTATTCGCCGCCCACCTCGTACAACGCATGGCTGATCTGCCCCAGCGAGTTGTACTTCACCGCCTCCATCAGCTGCGCGAACACGTTCTTGCGCTCGCGTGCGGTGCGCTGCAACGTCGCCAGACTATCGGCGGACAGCGCATTGCGGTTGGCGCGGAAGGCCTCGACGTTGGCGATCTGCTGGCGCTTCTCCTCCTCGGTCGAGCGGATCAGCTCGATCTTGGTGGTGATGTCGCCGGCGTGCTCCTTCGGCAGGAAGGTGTTGACGCCGATGATCGGCAGCGAGCCGTCGTGCTTCTTCTGTTCGTAGTAGAGGCTTTCCTCCTGGATCTTGCCGCGCTGGTACATGGTGTCCATCGCGCCGAGCACGCCGCCGCGTTCGCTGATCGCCTCGAATTCCTTGTACACCGCCTCCTCGACCAGGTCGGTGAGCTTGTCGATGATGAAACTGCCCTGCCACGGATTCTCGCAGAAGTTCAAACCGAGCTCGCGGTTGATGATGAGCTGGATCGCCACGGCGCGGCGCACGGATTCCTCGGTCGGCGTGGTGATCGCCTCGTCGTAGGCGTTGGTGTGCAGCGAGTTGCAGTTGTCGAACAGGGCGTACAGCGCCTGCAGCGTGGTGCGGATGTCGTTGAACTGGATTTCCTGCGCGTGCAGCGAGCGGCCGGAGGTCTGGATGTGGTACTTCAACATCTGCGAGCGCGGACTCGCGCCGTAGCGCTCGCGCATGGCGCGCGCCCAGATGCGGCGCGCCACGCGGCCGATCACGCTGTACTCCGGGTCCATGCCGTTGGAGAAGAAGAACGAAAGGTTCGGCGCGAAATCGTCGATGCGCATGCCGCGCGCGAGGTAATACTCGACGATGGTGAACCCGTTCGACAGCGTGAAGGCGAGCTGCGAGATCGGATTCGCGCCGGCCTCGGCGATGTGATAGCCCGAGATCGACACCGAGTAGAAATTGCGCACCTCCCGATCGACGAAGTACTGCTGGATGTCGCCCATCATGCGCAGCGCGAATTCGGTCGAGAAGATGCAGGTGTTCTGCGCCTGGTCCTCCTTCAGGATGTCGGCCTGCACGGTGCCGCGCACCACTTTCAGCGTATCGGCCTTGATGCGCTCGTAGGTGTCGTGATCGACGAGCTGGTCGCCGGTGACGCCGAGCAGGCCGAGACCGAGACCGTCGTTGCCCTCCGGCAGCAGGCCGGAGTATACAGGTCGCTTTTTATCCTTGTATAACTGCTCGATCCGGTCGTGCGCGGCGTCCCAACGCGCGCCGTCCTCGCGCAGGTATTTCTCCACCGCCTGGTCGATCGCCGTGTTCATGAACATGGCGAGGATGATCGGCGCCGGACCGTTGATGGTCATCGACACCGACGTCGTCGGCGCGCAGAGATCGAAGCCGGAGTAGAGCTTCTTCATGTCGTCGAGCGTGGCGATGCTGACGCCCGAGTTGCCGATCTTGCCGTAGATGTCCGGCCGCGGATGCGGATCCTCGCCATACAGCGTCACCGAGTCGAATGCGGTGGACAGGCGTGCCGCCTTCTGCCCGAGCGAGAGGTAGTGGAAGCGTCGATTGGTGCGTTCGGGCGTGCCCTCGCCCGCGAACATGCGCGTCGGATCCTCGCCGGTGCGCCGGTAGGGATAGACGCCCGCGGTGTAGGGGTAGCCGCCCGGCAGGTTTTCCTTCATCAGGAACGTGAGCAGCTCGCCCCAGCTCGTGTACGTCGGCGGCGCGATCTTCGGGATCTGCTGGTGCGACAGCGACTCGACATAGTTGTTGCCGGTCACCGGCTTGCCACGCACCGAGTACGTGTAGTGCTCGTCGGTGATCGCCTGCAGCCGCGCCGGCCACTCGCGCAGCAGGTGGATCGCCTCGTGCGACAGCGCCTTCACCGCCTCGCTGTAGCGCTGGCGCAGCTTCCGCAGCGAGCCGTCAACGCCGATCTCGCAGTCGCTCGTCACCCAGTACGCGCGGTCGCCTTCGCTGTCGCTCGCCATGTGCGCGCCGGCGCTCGGCGAACGATCGGCCGGCGCATAGGTGTCGAGCGGCTCCGGCAGCTGCGGATCGCCGATCTCGCGCAGTGCCTCCCACAACGCCTGGGCGCGATTCGCCGCCTCGGCCTGACGGGCGATGTCGGCATTGATGCCGCGTCCCTGCTCGGCGATCTCGGCGAGATAGCGCACGCGCGATCCCGGAATCAGCACGGTGGCGCGCGGCTCCTTGATCGACACGTCGACCTGCGGATCGAAGTCGCAACGGCTTTCTGATTTCCCGATTCCCAGCTTCTCGCGCAACAGCCGGCACAGATTCACGAACATCCAGGTGACGCCCGGATCGTTGAACTGGCTGGCGATGGTTGGATAGACCGGCACGTCCTCGTCCTTGAGCTTGAACGCGGCGCGGTTGCGGCGCCACTGCTTGCGCACGTCGCGCAACGCGTCCTCGGCGCCGCGGCGGTCGTACTTGTTGAGCACGACGAGCTCGGCATAGTCCAGCATGTCGATCTTCTCGAGCTGGCTCGCCGCGCCGTAGTCGCTGGTCATCACGTACACCGGGAAATCGACGAGATCGACGATCTCCGAATCGGACTGGCCGATGCCGGCGGTCTCGACGATGACCAGATCGAAGCCCTGGCCGCGCAGGAAGGCGATGCAGTCCTTGAGCATCGCGTTGGTGGCGACGTGCTGGCGGCGTGTCGCCATCGAGCGCATGTAGACGCGCCTGCTGCGCAGCGAATTCATGCGGATGCGATCGCCGAGCAGCGCACCGCCGCTGCGCCGGCGGGTGGGATCCACCGCCAGCACGGCGATGCGCATTTGTGGAAAAGACTGCAAGAAGCGCAGGATCAGCTCGTCCACCACACTCGACTTGCCGGCGCCGCCGGTGCCGGTGATGCCGACGACCGGAGTGAGCGGCGAGCGGTGAGCGGCAAATGGCGACCCGGTCGGTGTCGACCACTGCTTGCGCAGCCTGGCGAGTTCGGTCTCGGAAAACGCACCCTGTTCGATCGCGCTGAGCATGCGGGCGATGCCGATCTCATTGTCCGGCGCAAGCGATTCCGGCGGCCGCTGACCGCTCACCGCCGACTGCTCGCGCGCCGCCCGCGCGCGCCGCACCACGTCCTCGATCATCGCGACCAGGCCCATGTGCATGCCGTCGTTCGGGTGGTAGATGCGCTCGACGCCGTAGGCCTCGAGTTCGGCGATCTCCTCCGGCGTGATCGTGCCGCCGCCGCCGCCGAACACGCGGATGTGCGCGGCGCCGCGCTCGCGCAGCATGTCGACCATGTACTTGAAGTATTCGACGTGGCCGCCCTGGTAGGACGACACGGCGATGGCGTCGGCGTCCTCCTGCAGCGCGGCGCGCACCACGTCCTCGACGCTGCGGTTGTGGCCGAGATGGATCACCTCCGCGCCCTGCCCCTGGATCAACCGCCGCATGATGTTGATCGCCGCGTCGTGGCCATCGAACAGGCTGGCGGCGGTGACGAAGCGCAGCGGCGTGGTCTCGGCCAGCGGTTCGCGGGCGGGAATCTCTCGGGCGATCGTGCTCATGGCGCGTTCACGGCGGTTGGCGGTACGCCGATTGTAGCGCCGCGGCGAGCGCCGACGGCGCCCGAGACGCGCACTGTCGCCGCGCCCTCGGTGGGGCTACACTAGCGCCCGCAAAAACCCCGGCCGCGTCGATCGCGGCCGACTTCTTTCAAGGAAATTCAATGCTTGGCGCGATGATGTTGAAGTAGGTTCTCGTCCTCGTGCCGCGCGCAATCCGCGCAGTTTCGCCAATCCAGTCCCGCAATCCGGAGCCGCCTCGATGATCTTCGAAACCATCGCCACCTCGGGCCACGAGGAAGTCGTCTTCTGCCACAACAAGGAGGCGGGCCTGAAGGCCATCATCGCCATTCACAACACCGTGCTCGGCCCGGCGCTGGGCGGTCTGCGCATGTGGCCGTACCAGAGCGAAGCCGAGGCGATCAACGACGTGCTGCGCCTGTCCCGCGGCATGACCTACAAGAACGCCGTCGCCGGCCTGAACCTGGGCGGCGGCAAGGCGGTGATCATCGGCGATCCGGCCAAGGACAAATCCGAGGCGCTGTTCCGCGCGTTCGGTCGTTTCGTCAATTCGCTCAACGGCCGCTACATCACCGCCGAAGACGTCGGCATCGACGTCAACGACATGGAGTGGGTGTTCCGCGAGACCGAATTCGTCACCGGCGTGCACCAGGTGCACGGCGGTTCGGGCGATCCCTCGCCGTTCACCGCCTACGGCACGATGCAGGGCCTGATGGCGGCGCTCAACGCGCGATTCGGCAGCGAGAACGTCGGCAAGTACAGCTACGCGGTGCAGGGCGCCGGCCACGTCGGCATGGAATTCATCAAGCTGCTGCGCGAACACGGCGCCAAGGTGTTCGTCACCGACATCAACCCCGACCTGGTGCGGCGCGCCGTCGACGAACACGGCTGCACGGCGGTCGGCACCGACGAGATCTACGACGTCGACGCCGACGTCTACAGCCCCTGCGCGCTCGGCGGCACGGTCAACGAAGCCACGCTGCCGCGCCTGAAGTGCAAGATCATCTGCGGCGCGGCGAACAATCAGCTCGCCACCGACGCCATCGGCGACGAGGTGGAAAAACGCGGCATCCTCTACGCGCCGGATTACGCGGTCAATGCCGGCGGCGTGATGAACGTCTCGCTCGAGATCGACGGCTACAACCGCGAGCGCGCCATGCGCATGATGCGCACGATCTACCACAACGTCGGCCGCATCTTCCAGATCGCCAAGCGCGACCGCATCCCGACCTACAAGGCCGCCGACCGCATGGCCGAGGAGCGCATCATCGCGATCGGCAAGCTCAAGCTGCCGCACATGGGCCACAACGGCCCGCGCTTCCTTGGCCGCATGCGCGGGCACTGACGGCATTCAGACGCAACGGCCGCCCTGCGCTGACCTGGAATTGCCTTCACTCGCGAAAATCTCGGACCCTTGCCCTCGAGAGCGATCAGACGATGAAGCCGATACCAGCAATCACAACGATCGGTGCCGGCCTCCTGTTGGCGATTGCCGTCGCCGCCGTTGCCGCCCCGACGGTCACGTCGGTGAGGCCGAACGGCGGCCCGCCAAGTGGCAACGCGCAAGTCGCGATCGACGGCAGCTCGTTCACCGGCGCCACGGCGGTCCACTTCGGTGGAAATCCAGCGAGTTTCATCGTCAACAGCGATACGTCGATCGCCGCGACATCACCGGCAGGCTCTCCAGGTACTACGGTTGACGTCACGGTCACCACACCCAGTGGCACGAGCGCGACCAACCCGGCCGATCGGTACACCTACACCAACGCACCGGTTGTGGGCTCCTTGTCGCCGAACTCGGGGCCGGTGTCCGGTAGCACCGTTGTCACGATCACCGGCGTTTCGTTTACCGGCGCGACGGCCGTACACTTCGGGGGCAGCGCGGCCTCGAGTTTTATCGTGAACGCGGACACGTCGATCACCGCCACAGCACCGCCCGGTTCCGCCGGTACAGTGGATGTTACGGTGACCAACTCATTTGGAACGAGCGCAACGAGCGCCGCGGATCAGTACACGTACACGCCGACGACGCCGGTGCGGCTGCAGCACTTCGACGTGAAGTGATTTCGCCGATCGACCCGCACCCCCGATGTCGAGAATAGAGCAGCGAGAGTCGCGCGGAGCCACATTTCCGCCGCTACGCCGCGCGCGCTGATTTGCTAAGCTCTGCGACATCGCCTACGGCTCAACGTTGCACAGAATCGCATGCGCCCATTCCCACTCGGCGAAGATATCGATCTGCTGCGCGAGACCGTGCGCGCCTTTGCGGACAAGGAGATCGCCCCGCGTGCGGACCTGATCGACCGCGAAAACGCCTTTCCGCAGGATCTCTGGCGCAAGCTCGGTGAGATGGGCCTGCTCGGCATCACCGTGCCGCAGGAGTACGGCGGCTCGGGCCTGGGGTATCTCGCCCACGTCGTGGCGATGGAGGAAATCTCGCGCGCCTCCGGCTCGGTCGGGCTTTCCTACGGCGCGCACTCGAACCTGTGCGTGAACAACATCGCGCACAACGCGACCGCGGCGCAGAAGCAGAAATACCTGCCCAAGCTGTGCAGCGGCGAATACGTCGGTGCGCTCGCCATGAGCGAGCCCGGTGCCGGCTCCGACGTGGTCGGCTCGATGGCCTGCCGCGCCGAGCCACGCGGCGACGTCTGGATCGCCAACGGCAGCAAGATGTGGATCACCAACGGCCCGGACGCCGACGTGATCCTGGTCTACATGCGTACCGCGCACCGTCCGGCCGGTTCGCGCTGCATGACGGCGTTCCTCGTCGAGAAGGGCATGGCGGGTTTCCGCACCGCGCAGAAGCTCGACAAGCTCGGCATGCGCGGTTCGAACACCTGCGAACTCGTGTTCGAGAATTGCGAGATCCCGGACGAGAACCGCGTCGGCGAGGTGAACGAGGGCGTGCGCGTGCTGATGAGTGGCCTCGACACCGAACGCCTGGTGCTGTCCGGCGGTCCGCTCGGCTTGATGCAGGCGGCGCTCGACGTCGCCCTGCCCTACGTGCGCGAACGCAAGCAGTTCAACGCGCCGATCGGCACCTTCGGCATCATGCAGGCGAAGATCGCCGACATGTATACCGCGCTGCAATCCTCGCGCGCCTACGCCTATCTGGTCGCGCAGGATTACGACCGCGGCCGCAAATCGCGCATCGATCCGGCATCCTGCCTGCTGCACGCCTCGCAGAGCGCGGTCGCGGTGGCGCTCGAGGCGATCCAGTGCCTCGGCGGCAACGGCTACATCAACGAATTCCCTGCCGGCCGCATCCTGCGCGATGCCAAGCTCTACGAGATCGGCGCCGGCACCAACGAGATCCGCCGCATGCTGATCGGCCGCGAGCTGTTCCACGGCAAATGGTGAGCGGCCGCGGCGCGCGGCGCCGGATCGAGCCGGCGCCACGGCG